>JBFIIJ010000197.1:0-5095 GCA_041601315.1 Gammaproteobacteria bacterium | reverse complement strand
TTGATAAAGGACTTGAAGTATTAACTTCAATTATTTGATTTAATTAAATAATTTGATGTAATTTTTGCTGGTTTGAGTTGCTACTTCGTCAAACTCTAGATCTTTTAAATTTGCGATAAATTCAGCAACATGACGTACATATGCGGGTTGGTTGATTTTTCCCCTAAATGGCATTGGAGCGAGGTAGGGAGAGTCTGTTTCTACTAACATTTGCTCTAATGGCACCTGTTTTGCGACAGCTTGTAAGTCTTTAGCATTTTTAAAAGTAACAATGCCTGAGAATGAAATGAGAAAATTAAGATCCATTGCTGCTTGAGCGGTTTCCCAGTCTTCAACAAAACAATGCATGACACCGCCAACGGTATCTGCACCCTCTTCTTTAAGTATCCTGATGACGTCATCTTTTGCTTCTCTGGTATGAATAATCAGCGGTTTATTAAGCTCTTTTGCTACAGTAATATGGGATCGAAATCGATTTCGTTGCCATTCAAGATCACCTTCACTTCTAAAATAATCGAGTCCTGTTTCACCGATTCCGACTACTTCATCAGCACTTGCCAGAGCTATGATTTCATCTACTGTCGCTTCATTATCAAGTTCAGTATTGGGATGAATACCAACCGATGCAGACACCATGTCATATTTTTTAGCTAATTCAATAATGTTTGGCGAACCATCGAGGTCGATAGCAACACAAAGCATATGGGAAATATTGTTCTCTCTAGCGTTGTTAAGAATTTCATCAACCGCCATATCTTCACTAAGCAAAGGAATATGACAGTGAGAATCTATCAGGGAAGACACAACTATAGAAATATTATAATTTATTCAGAAGGTTACGGATTATGTAACAGAATTACATGGTGTGAGTGGGACGATCAGATTTCAATGCACCAGCCAATGATTTTTCGATTTTACTTTTGGTCGCGCCTTTGTCGAGTTCACTAAATTGAACCCCAATTCCTGCCGTTTTATTGCCCTGAGCGCCTTTTGGTGTAATCCAGACTACTTTTCCGGCAACAGGAAGCTTATCTTTGCTATCTGTCAGCGTTAACAACATGAATACTTCATCACCTAATTTATAATCTTTAGCCGTAGGGATAAAAAGGCCGCCATTTTTCACAAAGGGCATATAAGCAGCATAAAGCGCACTTTTATCTCGAATAGTGAGAGATAAAATACCTTGTCTAGCGTCACGGCCTGCAGCCATTTATGTTACTCCTACAAACTATTAATTTACTGCTTCGGGTTTATTCCAATTCACCACAATTTCTTCAAACAAGCTCAAAACATTGTAATTCATTGGTCCAGTTGATTGCTGGTATTTAAATAATACAAAATCATAATTTCTAACTAATGCGACCAAGTCTAATGAATTTACAAGGTCTTGCAAGTCTTCTTTCAAGTCAAGATTCACCAGATTTGCTCGCTCATGCTGTAATTTCAGACGAATCAGATCCTGTATTATTCGCATTAAAGTGACAAAAATACTTTCAACACCTAAAGCTTGCCAACTAGAAGCGATTTGTACCGGGTCACCATTTCTTTTCGTTAATGATTTCAAATCTCTCAGTAAGGTCTGACGGTGCTGTAATTGCTCATCTTCAACTAAACTCAGTGCTTTTAATGGTCCTCCGCCGGATAAACGTAATAAGAGTTCTGCAGAAAGACTGGAATCATAAGACTGAGTATTAAGCCAATTAATCGCTATATCATCTAATGCAGGCTCAAAGTCGATTCGTTGGCAACGACTTCTGATAGTTATGGGTAAATTAGATGGTCGATGACTTAATAGGAATAACATTGACTGAGACGGCGGCTCTTCCAGTGTTTTTAATAAGGCATTGGCTGTCGCTCGATTCATAGCATCAGCGGACTTTATAATCGCTACTTTTATTTTTCCGGAGAAACTCTTTAAGGTAACGTATTCAATGAGCTCTCGTATTTGAGCTATCTTGACTTGCTTACCCTCTTCTTCTGGCTCAATGATTGTTAAATCAGGATGCGAACCAGCAGCGAATAATTGACAACTCTGACAAGTGCCGCAAGCATTTTCAGCATCGATTCCTTTAGATAAGCACAGCAATTGTTTAGCAAATGTCTGTGCAAATTGATTCAGACCAATTCCTTCAGGACCACATAATAACAAGGCATGAGGAAAACGTTCTTGTTGCTGCATGTCCAGCAAGTGTTGTTTTTGCTTTTCCTGCCAGGGATAAATCATAGGTATTGGTTCAAAATATTCTGAATCTGTTGTTTAACGTGATCAAATGATTGAGAAGAATCGATAATACGAAAACGCTCAGGTTCATTTTTAGCTCTATCAAGATAACAGTTACGAATTCGTTGAAAAAAGGTAACTTCTTCCTGTTCAAAACGATCTGCCTCACTTCGTTTACTTGCTCGGCGTAAACCTGTTTCAACATCCAAATCAAATAATAAAGTGAGATTCGGTTTTAAACCTTGTTGTACCCAATCTTCAAGTATTTGAATGCGAGATGTGTCAATTCCTCGTCCACCTCCTTGGTAAGCGTAACTTGCGTCAGTAAATCTATCGCAAATAACCACTTTGCCTGAAGCTAAAGCCGGGGAAATAATTTCATTAATATGTTGAGATCTGGCTGCAAACATCAATAACAATTCGGTATCGTCTGTTACGCCAACATTCTTACTATCCAGAAGAATATTTCTGATTTGCTCGCCGGTTTTTGTACCACCAGGTTCTCGCGTTTGGATAACCTCTTTACCCGCTTTGGAGAATATTTCTGCAACATAAGACATTAAGGTGCTTTTCCCCGCACCTTCAACACCTTCTAATGTAATAAATAATCCTTGTTGCATCATTACTTACCTTTTTTTAGCTGGTATTTTACAACAGCACGATTATGTTCGGCCAAGTTTTCAGAAAAATAATGAGAACCGTCACCTTTCGCAACAAAGTATAAAGCTTTTCCATCTTCCGGGTGTAATGCAGCGTAAATCGCTTCCCTTCCAACTATTGATATGGGGCTAGGCGGCAAACCTTTATAACGATATGTATTGTATGGAGAGTCGATATCAAGATCTTTCTTTCGTATGTTGCCATTAAATTGCCTGCCCATTGCATAAATCACCGTTGGATCGGTTTGTAATTTCATATTTTTATTTAAACGTCGAACAAAAACACCGGCAATAGCCTCACGTTCACTTGCTAAGCCCGTTTCTTTTTCAATAATAGAAGCCATGATTAAAGCTTCGTATGGACGTTGATAAGGCAAGTTTGGCGCTCGGTTTTGCCATTCTTCGTTTAATATATTATGTAGCCTTTGATACGATCGTTTTAAAAAATCAACATCACTGGTTCCTTTCGGAAAATGGTAAGTGTCTGGAAAGAAAAGCCCTTCCGCAACCGTTTCCGAGTAACCTAATTCCTGCATTAAATTATCGGGGTTATAACTGCTTAATTTTTTTTCTAAAACATCATTTAATTTAATCGCTTCCAGCATCTCATGAATTTGCCAGCCTTCAACCAATGTCAGCGAATATTGAACGACTTTACCTGAGACAAAGAGATTTAGAAGTTCATCGGGTAATGTTTCAGGCGTTAAATTGTATTCGCCAGATTTAATCTTGTTTGCACGTTTTGAATGACGGGCAAGTATTTCTAAATATTGTTTTTTTTCTATTATATTTTCTGATTTTAGCTTTTTATTTAAATCAGAAAAACTCATTCCTGAGTCAATAGTAAATATAAAGTCTGATTCGATGTTTAATGGCGTCTTAAGAAATTTCTGATAATCAAGGTAAAACAGAAAGCCTGTGATAATAGAAAAAAATAAAATGAGAGATGTTAACCGCAACAGCCTTTTTATCATGTCGATATACAATGGTGTTTTTGTAATGTGTGTTTAATTAATTCTGTTTTTTTTCCAATAGAGAATGATTTTTCTTCTAACATTTTTATTGGCCATATACCTATGACACTGTTGCAGAGAAAAATTTCTTCAGCATCATATAATGTTTGAAGAGGTATTTTTTTTACTTTTAAATTAATATCTAAATCTGAAGCAAGCTCAATAATTTTGTTTCTGATGATTCCTTCAACGCCACATTCTGTTAAATCTGGCGTGCACAACACATTATCAATAATACAAAAAATATTACTCATTGTGCCTTCAATAACGTTACCTTCTTGATTCAAGACTATGCCTTCAGTAATGGAGCTGTCTGTCCACTCTGAACGGGCTATGACTTGTTCTAAACGGTTTAAATGCTTGATGCCAGCTAAAGCTGAATTTTGAGCATATCGATAATTGCAAATTCGAACATTAATCCCTTGAATCGAATTTTCTTCTGGATATTCTGGCCAGGGATAAAGAGAAACTATACTCGTGGGTTCTGGATTAGTCGGTAAAGCATAACCACGCCCGCCCTGTCCTCGCGTAATAATAATTTTTATAACACCACGTTCAATGGAACGTATTAAAGAAGACGCTTCATCTTTTAAAAGCGTTTTATTTGTGAAAGGAATATTTAAGCGTGTACAACCTTGTTCTAAACGATTTAGATGTTCGTCCCAACAAAGCAATGTTTGATTTTGAACTGCTATGGTTTCGAATAAACCATCGCCGTAGTGCAAGCCACGATCAAGAAACGAAATTTCATTCGCGGTTTTTCCATTTATTAACGTTTTATTTGCCATGACTTTTTAATGGCGTCTATTTATCAGGATACTTTTCTAAAGATAAGTGAGCCGTTGGTCCCACCAAATCCAAACGAATTTGAAAGTGCTGTATTTATTTTCATCTCACGGGCAGTATGCGGCACATAATCCAGATCACATTCAGGATCGGGATCATCTAGATTAATAGTTGGCGGCGCAACTTGGTCACGAATAGCTAAAACTGAAAAGATTGCTTCTACACCACCAGCAGCACCTAATAAATGTCCAATCATTGATTTGGTAGAACTAACTGCTAATGATTCTGCTTCATTTTTAAAAACGCGTTTTACGGCAACTGTTTCTGCGACATCACCTGCTGGCGTTGAAGTTCCGTGAGCATTAATGTAATCAATTTCATCGATATTAATGCCGCCATTTCTTAATGCATTGTTC
>JBFIIJ010000196.1:0-5100 GCA_041601315.1 Gammaproteobacteria bacterium | reverse complement strand
TAGATGGCCTGAACAGTATCTTTATTCATAAAATCATAATTACATTCACAAAATGACCATTGTGGTACCGCAAATTCTGCTTCCATTTGAAGAACACATTCGATCTTGTTATTTATAACTTTATATAAATTCCACCAGTTACTTCTATCAGAAATAAAATAAAGTGCATTATCTGGCGACCACAATGGCTGGCAAACAGCCTCGTTCTCGTTATCACCGCCAGCAATACAAGTTGTTATACCTAACTCTCCATCCTTATATATTTCAGCAAGTGATAGAGATGTGTTATCCCAAGGCATATTTGGATGATTCCAACTGATCCAACACAATTGTTTTCCACTAGGGCTGACTCGAGGATTTGAATAAAAATCGGCGCCTTGGACTAATATTTTTTCATCTTCTGATCTGGACAAGGAAACAGCAACGATTGTGTTTATTGCTTCATTTTCATTATCCGAATGATCTTCTCGTATACAAATCAAACGGTCATGATTTTTGTCGTAAATCATATCGGCATAACGACACGCTTCACTATTTGTGAGCTTTATACAATTATTACCAGCATCTATCAGGTATAATGCTTGGTCGGTAAAATTAGAAAAAACCAAGCCTTTTTCAGTCATTAGATAAGAACCGCCTCCATATTCGTGTACACGAGTACGCGCATTAAATTCAGGAGGGATGACATCCGTTTGTTGTCCATCAGATGTTTGTTTTACAACAACGTAACGTCCTTTTTCCTGAGGACGCATTTCTATCCAGTAAATATCATTCTCAAAGACACTTATTTCACCCAGTCCAACACTATCGCCCAGCATCAAATCAGTTGTAATGGGCGATTTCCATGAACCAAATGCGGCTTTTTGTTTCTCAGTCATAATAGATAAGTTTTTTTGTTATTATTTTAATTCCGTATAATATCGAATTGAACCTAAACTAGCATTATTACACTGAATTAAATATTAGACATAGACATGAAATTTGACTCATCCCCTCGTATTTTAGTTATAAAAATAAGTTTCTTTCTTATTCTTTCACAACAATCCTTTGCCGAAACATCTGTAAAACAAGTTCCCATGTATGGTGGCGAAGATAGAAGCCTAAATCCTGTGTTTGTAGCGCAAGATAGTGAATTAATAGCAAAGGCGACACATACCTTTGGCACGCGTGAACACGCATCTGAAGGTTATGTTGAGCATGGTTTTGATCATTATTCTAATAATGAATTTGATAAATCGATGAACCGTTTTAACCAGGCTTGGTTATTGAATCCTGAAAATCCCTATCCCTATCTTGGTTTTGGCTTGATTATGAATAAGCAGGAACAATCTTGCGAAGCATTTAAAATGTTCGAGCTCGCTAATGAAAAAGGATTAGAAGAAAATGGTTTTCTCGCAGACTATGCTTATACAACAAGTCAATGTGCATTATTAAAAGAAAAGAACGAACAACAGAAATTATTTAAGCTATCAAATGATTTACATGAAGCGGCATTACAAACTTCAAACAATAGATTATTAGCTTATATTTATCATTCATGGGCAAAATCCTACTTTCTTCAGAAAGATTTTATTAAAACAAAAGAAATGATTGAACAATCTATAACCCTTGACGGCACTATTGATGACTCCTTACTTAACGCTATAGAAAAAAAATAAAATGAAGACACTCATTATCCTTGCCCATGGTAGCCGACGGGAAGAATCTAATCTTGAAATAAAAAATCTTACCGAAAAAGTAAGAATCATAGCAGGAACAGAATACGATCTTATTGAATATGCATATCTCGAATTGATAGAACCTTCTCTTCCTCAAGCTATCGACATCAGTGTCAAAAACGGTTCATCCAATATTACCGTTCTACCTTATTTCTTAAATTCAGGTAATCATGTCAAACGTGATATCCCGGAAATGATAAAAATTGCCATAGAAAAGTATCCCGATTGTTCGTTCAAAGTATCTACATGTATTGGCATGGTAGATGACATGCCTAAATTAATTCTGGAACAAGCACGAATTAACTAACGAGTTACCCTTTTGTAACTAGAAAGAATCTCTTATAAATACCTCTAAAAAAGGATTTTTCATGTCATTTGTATATTTCCTCTTAATTTTTAAGATTAATAGAAGATAATTTATCGACATAAATAGTCTATTTAGATGCAACAAATATTCTTCAATACACGAAAAAAGGCTGACTACATGAAACCGGGTCAAGAAGCTAAACATGCTAATTCATTCGAAGTCATTATCAAAAAAATTGAAAACTCGGGTATATCATCAATTTGCAGAACCATTAATAAATTTTGCAAAATTATGGATAATGACAATGTCGTTTCTAAAAACAAAGATTTGGAAAACCTAATTAAGGAAGATCCTAGTCTCACCGTTGCCATTCTTAAAGCTGCCAACTCGCCGTTATTTCGTGCAGCAAATAAACAAGGTATTGATGATATTTCAAATGCCATCAAATTAATCGGTTGGGATACTATTTATAAAATAGGTATCTCATTAACAGTTAAAGGACTTGTTAAAGAATCTAAAGTAAGAATTTTTGCTAATTGGATGATTACTCGTGCAATAATAGTAGCAACTATTAGTGAAATTTTTCTTGATTCAATAAAAGTTTCTAATAAAAAACTTTCTGACATTAATTCTATTTACGCTTATGGCTTGCTTCATGACATTGGAGCAATAGGTTTGCTACAGGTTATAGAACAATATCAGCAAGATGTTATGGAAGTGAAATTAACAGATGATGAAAAAAACTGGAGTGATGCGGAATTCGTGCTGTTTGGTTTTAATCACAACATAGTTGGCGAGCAAATTTTACTAAGGACTCAATTACCCAGAAGTTTTTCAATTGTAGCGCGGCATCACCATTCGCCAGACCGTTTAAAATATTCAGCAAAAGAATCTATAATAATCAGTTTGATTAGACTTTCCCAAGCAGCTCTCGTTGATGAACGTAAATTTTCTGAACATGAAGCTTTTAATAACTTTAATTCTATTGCTGATGGAAGTCAGTTAATTAGAGAATATGACGATTTTTCTGACACATTAAAATATGAATTTGAAGAAATCCTTGGATTAACTTCAGATATATATAATAAAGTAAAAAAAGACAAATTGAGCAACGATTTTATAAAAAGTATTTCACAAGAATTTCAAAGTCAAATCTAAGCTCTGAATTTGGCATAATCACTATATTTGCTGTGCGTTTTTGATATAGTACGCGCCATGCAAATCCACCTGAAAACATTAGGCTGTCGCTTAAATGAAGCTGAACTCGAATCCTGGGCAGAAGCATTTCAAGCAAAAGGGCACAACTTAACCGACAAAGCTGAAAACGCAGATCTTTTGGTCGTAAACACATGCGCTGTTACACAAGAAGCAGTAAAAAAATCAAGACAAATTATAAGACGTACGCATCGTAATAATAGTAACGCTAAGCTTGTTGTGAGTGGTTGTTACGCCAGTCTTGATAAAAACATACAACAGGACATTCCGGGAATTGATCTGCTGGTTAATAATCAGCAAAAAGATCAATTAGTTGATATTGCATTGAATGAATTAAGTTTTGAATCAATGCCGACAATATCAACAGAACCAGGTGAAGCCAGTATTTTTAAACGCGGACGAAATAGAGCGTTTATAAAAATACAGGATGGTTGTCGTTACCGATGTACGTTTTGTATTGTAACTGTTGCCCGAGGTGATGAACGCAGCAGGTCTGAAGCCGATATTATTAAAGATATAAACCAATTTCATCAACAAGGTATTCAGGAGATTGTCTTAACGGGTGTTCATGTTGGTGGATACGGAAGCGACATAGATTCAAGTCTTTACCAATTGATTAAAACTATTTTATCTAATACTGACATTCCCAGAATTCGACTTGCGTCAGTAGAGCCATGGGATTTGCCTGAAGACTTTTTTGCTTTATTTTCGAATAAACGATTAATGCCTCACATGCATCTTCCCTTGCAAAGTGGCAGCGATTCAGTTTTGAAGCGCATGGCTCGACGTTGCAAAACAAACGACTTTAATAATTTAGTTGAACAAGCACGAATAGAAATACCGAACTTTAATCTAACAACAGATATTATTGTCGGCTTCCCTGGAGAAACAGAAGAAGAGTGGCAAGAGTCGCTTCGCTTTATAGAAGACACTCTGTTTTCGCACATTCACATTTTTACTTATTCAAAACGCGACGGAACAAAAGCATCAACATTGGCTAATCAAGTTGATACGTCTATAAAAAAAGAGCGTAGTAAACAACTGCATTTACTTGGTCAATCTATGCGTCGCACATTACTTAATGAACAAATTGGAAAAACGCATGTTGTACTTTGGGAAGCGCATAATGAAAATGACGCATGGATGGGTTACACAGAAAACTTCATTCGCGTTGAAATGAAAACTGCAAGTAAATCAGAACTTGAGAATAAAATTTCCAAGGTAAAAATAACCGGAATTACTGAAAACGCGAGTCACTGTATTGCAGAGTTAGTTTGATCTGCACCGTTAGCACTTTCATCTACCTTCGCTTTAATTATTTCATCAACTTCTTCCAGTGATTTTTCTGCGAAATTCACTTTTGCAACTTCATCTTTAATTTGTTCTACATTTGAAAATGCACCAAGCATGTGAGGGTTTTTTAATAACTTGGAAGCACTCATCACACTTGTACTTAATTCTTTTGCTATATCGGAAGGAAATTTAAGCCCCCACATATCGTGTTTTAATTTCCCCAAGTGACGTTTTAAATTCTTACGCGACAGTTCCAAAATTTCATATTCTGCTTTCATTAATTTTGTTTTTTCTTCATCGTCAGGAACAGTCAACTCCATTGATGAAGAATCCGTTACTTCACTTATCGGTTTTGAGGTTTCATCTTGTGACCCTAGATTGTTATTTAATGTGTCAGTTTGAGACACATTACTAACGTCAAACTCAGAAGATGGCCAAAATAATCTCAATCCAAAAATAATCAGGATGGCAAGAACCAAACCTACCATTGCTTTCATCTGCTACCTCTCAAATTAGAAAATTTACGATGTTGAAATAAGCGCATATATCGTTGTGAACGATCTAAAC
>JBFIIJ010000195.1:0-5129 GCA_041601315.1 Gammaproteobacteria bacterium | reverse complement strand
GGTCATGGACGATTTGGATGTTGGACGTGTACTGTTGTTCGAAAAGATAAAGCTACCCGAGGATTAATTAACGAAGGACATACTGAGCTTGAACCTTTATTAAATTTCAGAAACTGGTTGTTAGAAATTAGAGATGATACTAACTATCGATGCACCGTAAGAAGAAATGGAGCTGCTGGACTTGGTCCCTTCAGAATGAGTGCGCGTAAATTAATATTAAAGAAACTAAGAAAGGCTCAAGAAAAGAGCGGCCTTCCGCTTATAGAAGATAAAGAAATTAAGGAAATTTTTAAGTTATGGAAATTAGACCGAACTTCTGATACTTACGCGGAAGATAATTAAATTTAAGTTTCTATATTAATTTAATTATTTATAACACTATATATTCCACCAATGATTATAATACCATAATAGTCTGCGCTTTTAATTTCACCAGTATATTTAATAACTGTTCCTTTTCGCAAAGCACTTGCATCTTGTGAAGTCTCTATAATGGCTAACTTGATCGCCATAGATTCTTCACCATCATCATTAACAGTTATTATCCATTTATTGCCTTCTCTCTCTGGATGATCGAGCAACACTCCTTCCCAACCAGGTTTACAAATACTTTTACCGACATACAAAGACTCAGAGATTTTTTTCATTTTTGCATTATCTTCTAAAGATTCTTTAAATACACTTATAATATCTCCAATCTTCTTTTCTGGCGTTAAACACGATTTTACTATTCCATTACTATCCCAGTCATGTTTTGCATCAGAGACAAGATCACTTAGAGCCTTTGAATTTGTATTTACATTATTATTTTCATATATTTTTTTTTGTTTATTCAGCTCAATTGTTTCTGTGTTAATATGATTATTGTTATTAATTTCTAATTCCTTAACATTTGATGCAGTATTTCTAGGTACTATAGATATAGTATTTTTAATTTTATTGTCTCGGTTTAAATTTTCCTCATCAATATTAGTATTCTCTATTTCTTCTGAAAAAATAGAATTTGATATCGCTGTATAAATAAAAGGGAGTGATAATGCTATGATAAATATAATCACACATAAGATTAAAAGACCACCCTCTCCCCATTTATCTAATACGAAATTATGAATTTTTCTCCATAAAATTTGATTCCATGTTTTTGGTTCTGAGTTCATAGTGGATATTCTACACAATAATTATAGTAATCGTTTCAATTGATTTTAACTTTCCCCTTCTGCCTTGCCGAAATATTCAAAAGCATTAGCGCACTTTGTGCATGGACGCACAAAGTAGCCCATTGGATCAGGGACGAGTCCTATGGGCGGCGCTTAAATGATTTTGAATATTTCGGGTAGCCTTTAGGCCAAGGCATTTGGGGTGGCCTTTCTTTTGGTAACTTTTCTTTGGCCACTCAAAGAAAAGTCACTCGCCATCAGGCGAAACAAATTTTAATAAGAACGAAATTCTTAAAGATTAAACGTAAAACTCCCGCATAGCGGGAGTTATTAATTTGTTACTAGATTCCCGCCTTCGCGGGAATGACAGATATAATTATACCGGAGCTGGTAAATCGGTAGACCCCATTAAGTAAGCATCAACCGCCGCGGCTGCACTCCTACCTTCTGCAATCGCCCAGACAATTAAACTCTGACCGTGTTGCATATCGCCGGCAACAAACACACCTTCTACATTCGTCTGCCAGTTTTTCTGGATTACGTTTGTGCGTTCGTTTAACTCAATACCCATTTGTTCTACCAAGCCTGCTTTTTCTGCACCGGTAAAACCCATTGCGAGGAATACTAAATCTGCTTTTAGCATCTGGCTGCTGCCTTCAACTTCCTTGAAGGAAATGCGTCCGCCTTCTTTTTGCATTTCTACTGTGACTAATTCGATTTCTTTTACGTTACCAGCATCGTCGCTAATGAAACGTTTGGTTTGTACGGAATAAACACGTTCGCCACCTTCTTCATGCGCTGATGCGGTACGGAAGATGAACGGCCATTGTGGCCATGGGTTATCTTCGGCACGACTTGTTGGTGGCTTCGGCATAATCTCTAATGAGGTTACTGAAGCTGCGCCTTGTCTGTGTGCAGTACCGATACAGTCAGCACCGGTATCACCGCCACCGATGACGATAACGTGTTTACCTTTGGCATTGATCTGTTCTTCTTCTGGAATGCTATCGCCCATGACAAGACGATTTGCTAGTGGCAAGTATTCCATTGCCTGATAGACACCTTTAAATTCGCGACCGGGAATGGGTAGGTCACGACGTGCACTTGCACCACCGCTTAGAATTAATGCATCGAATTCTTTCTTTAATTCATTCGCATCGATATCAACACCGATATGACTATTGGGTTTGAAGGTCACACCTTCGGCTTCCATTTGTTCCATACGACGATCGAGACGCGACTTTTCCATTTTGAATTCGGGGATACCGTAACGCATTAAACCGCCAATACGATCGGAACGTTCAAATAAGGTCACGTCATGTCCGGCGCGCGCAAGTTGTTGCGCGGCTGCCATACCTGCTGGGCCTGATCCAATGATGCCGACTTTCTTCCCGGTTTTCTTTTCGGGGATTTCAGGTTTGATCCAACCGTTTTCAAAAGCTTTATCAATAATAGATAATTCAATTGCTTTAATGCTGACCGGATCTTCGTTAATACCTAATACACATGAACCTTCGCAAGGCGCAGGACATAAGGTACCGGTGAATTCCGGAAAGTTGTTGGTTGCATGCAAACGTTCGATCGCGTCTGCCCATTGATCGTGATAAACCAGATCGTTCCAATCCGGAATCAGATTACCTAGCGGGCAACCTTGATGACAGAATGGAATACCGCAATCCATACAACGTGCGGCTTCTTTCTTTAGTGGCTCGACTGGCCATGGCTTCATGACCTGTTTCCAATCTTTGACTCTTTCTTTTACTGGACGGTACGGTTGCTTCGCTCTTTCGTACTCCATGAATCCTGTAATCTTACCCATTGGCGGCCTCCATCACTGCTTGTTCTTCTGTTAGCCCTTTCTCTTTGCCGCGCTTGATGGCATTCAGGACGTACTTGTAGTCTGTCGGCATCACCTTTACAAACTTGCTTTGATACGCGCTCCAGTTTTCTAATATCTTTTCTGCAACGGTACTTTGTGTGTATTGAAGATGGTTTGTTAATAAACCTTTTACTAACTTAATGTCTTCGTCATCTACTATCGCTTCGAGTTCGACCATTTCTTTATTGCATCGAATCTCAAAGTCATTGTCTTCATCCAGTACGTATGCGATGCCGCCGGACATACCTGCGCCAAAGTTACGACCTGTTTTACCGATAATGACAACGCGACCGCCAGTCATGTACTCACAACCATGATCGCCGACACCTTCAACAACCGCACTAACACCACTATTACGAACACAGAAACGTTCGCCAGCAATACCGCGGAAATAGGCTTCACCTTCGGTTGCGCCATAAAGTAATACGTTGCCTACCAGAATATTTTCTTCAGGAACAAAGGTTGAATGACGTGGCGGATAGACAATGATCTTGCCACCGGATAAACCTTTGCCGAGATAATCATTGGCATCGCCTTCGAGCGTTAGCGTCACACCTTTAGGGATAAACGCACCAAAGCTCATTCCGGCTGAGCCATTGAAATGAATATTGATGGTGTCTTCCGGTAGGCCGGCGCTGCCATAACGTGTGGTGATGTTATAACCGAGGATCGTTCCCACGGTTCGATTGGTATTCACCACGGGCAGAATAATATCGACCGGTGTTTTGTTTTCTAATGCATCTTTACATAACGGAACTATTGTCGTCATGTCGAGTGATTTTTCTAAAGAGTGATCTTGTTGTTTAACACAATAAACTTCATCACCTTTACGCGGCTCTGCTTTGTAAAGTATTTTGCTGAAATCCAGACCATCTGCTTTCCAATGATCGACCGCTTTTTTAACATCCAGCTTATCAACCTGACCGACCATTTCATCAATGGTTCTAAAACCAAGTTGTGCCATGTATTCGCGGACTTCTTCGGCAATGTATTTAAAGAAGTTTTCAACGAACTCAGCTTTGCCGGTAAACTTTCGGGTTAATTCCGGATCTTGTGTCGCAACACCAACCGGGCAAGTATTCAAGTGACATTTGCGCATCATAATACAACCCATAACAACTAATGGTGCTGTAGCAAAACCGTATTCTTCTGCACCGAGTAAGGCAGCAACAACCACATCACGTCCGGTTTTTAACTGACCATCGGTTTGTACAACTATGCGATCACGTAAACCATTTTGGATTAAAACCTGTTGAGTTTCGGCAAGACCGAGTTCCCAAGGTAAGCCCGCATGTTTTAATGAACTCATTGGCGACGCACCAGTACCACCGTCGTAACCTGAAATTAAAACAACATCCGAATGCGCTTTGGCAACACCGGCAGCAACGGTACCGACACCGACTTCGGCAACCAGCTTCACATGGATGCGTGCTTTTGGATTAGCGTTCTTTAAGTCATGAATCAATTGCGCCAGATCTTCAATCGAATAAATATCGTGATGCGGTGGTGGTGAAATTAAACCTACCCACGGCGTTGAATGACGTACTTCTGCAATCCACGGATAAACTTTAGAACCCGGTAATTGACCACCTTCTCCGGGCTTTGCGCCTTGCGCCATCTTAATTTGTATATCATCGGCATTCGCAAGGTATTCACTGGTAACACCAAAGCGACCAGAAGCAACCTGCTTGATTGCACTTCTTCTTAAGTCACCATTTTCATCACGCGTAAATCGATTAGGATGTTCGCCACCTTCTCCGGTATTTGATTTACCACCAATACGGTTCATAGCTATGGCTAATGTTTCATGTGCTTCTTTACTGATAGAACCGTAAGACATTGCGCCGGTTGAAAAACGTTTCATGATGTTTTCAATCGGTTCAACTTCGTCTAGCGGAATCGGTTCTTTCGCGTTTTGTAATTCAAACAAACCTCTTAAGGTTGCCAGATGTTCACTCTGGTTATCCACCAGTGCGGTGTATTCTTTAAATATTTTGTATTGTCCAGATTGCGTTGCGTGTTGCAGTTTGAATACGGTATCCGGATTAAACAGATGGAACTCACCATCACGTCGCCATTTGTATTCACCACCC
>JBFIIJ010000194.1:0-5180 GCA_041601315.1 Gammaproteobacteria bacterium | reverse complement strand
GTATTTCGTAAACGCTTAAAACTGGTCGGAACAAATGTATTGGTTGATTTCAAGGTAGGTGACAATCCATACAAAGGCAAAAAGAATATCCTGACCCCAAGACAAGTTACCAAACGTAAACGATTAATGAAGTTTGTTAAAAAACGTTAAGCCCTATCTCAATACTTAAAAGGTTTTAAGTTTTTTACAACTATCGATCAGAAGCGGAATAACGCCAAGATCAGTGGTGGCTGGAACGGAGTGTAAATCATCCACTACACGACGTATGGTTAGGCCAACGATGCTGCAATTGAACCCAAATATAAAACCAATGCTATAACAATCCCTCGCAAAGGAATACTGAACCAATATTCCACTGCAAGATATGTGTATCCTACTAGTAAAGCCAAACCAACTGCCAAAAGAAATACAGAGCCAAATAGGAGTGTGGAGTGTCCAAGGGCTAGATAGCCGTATACCAGACCAAAAAGAATGGCACCAAAACTGTGGCTCGCATTGAAACCAACCCAAGCTCGCCACATTGTAGTTTCACTGCTTATTACGGGTGACACTTGATTCATTCGGGCCTGCAAGTCTGGTTCTCTGGGACTCAGCTTGGAACCGTAGAACGTATAAATAAGATGCAGCGTTCCGAGCAAAAGCATTATCGCCGCACTTGTTAACAGTAGAAATTTAGCCACTAACTCCAATGTGATTACTCCTGGACCTAACTAGGGTTAAGGGACACTTTATCCGCTTTGGATCAATTTTAACATTGTTCTACATTCGGCCAGAAGCGGACATATTATACATATCTCTATAGAGCGTTATCTGTTGATTTATTTCCTAAATCATTCTCTAAATAAAATATGAGCATAGATATTATAAGTCCATACAGAATACTTTGAATAAATTCTGGCAAGTAAAAATATGCTTCTATTAAAAATTTCCAATACACTAAATTACCGGCACCAGCCAATAACACACCAATAATTGCTGTCCCGATCATGCTCTTTATAATTAGTTTATTAAGTATGAATACTAAGGAATATATAAATATAAGAGTAATAATTGTAAGGAAAATAATAACTATGGAGATTGGTATTAACAAATCACTCAATTTCACCTCAGTGTTTATATAGCATTCGGATGAATAATTTAGGCATAAAAATAATTCACTTACTATGCAATAAGAAATAGCACATGATAGTGTAATGACAATGCTTTTAAATGATACTTTCACAAATTAAATGAATACCTGCTTTGGGTCGTTCTTAATTATGACTCTTCATTAAAAATTTGAATATCAGGACTTCCTTCTTTCCATCCTTCCCATTCATCCATTAAATGAAGGTGGCCAAAATCATTTCCCATTTCATCTAATTCATCAGCTGCTTTATTTATAAAGTTTGCTATTGATCGCAGTGTTTCCGAATCAGCGGATATGCCTATGCAATCCGTTTCCTTTAAATGTGTTTCCCCGATATTAGAAAATAACTTCATAACATTCCTTTTTTAAATTATCAATTAACAAACATCAATGTCCGCTTTGGGTAGCTGTAATTATAACTCGTCATTCGGCCCAGACTGTGTGAAAACTATTTTTGATTTTAAATTGTGGAGAATAAATTCCATATATAAGTCATTTGATAGGCCATTATCCCTAATTTAGGTTTGATAATATTATAAGTGGGGAAAACTTTTATTTTATAGTTGGAATTTCACGTTTTCACACAGTCTGGGCCAGAAGCGGACATAAATGTCTACGGTGGTTTCGTGCCAATGTGCGTTGCTTGCCCAATGGAAAAACCAGCGTGATAAATTTTGGCCCATTCATGTGATGGATTTTGCCTAGAGTTGTTACACTCATAATACGCTTCTAGTCCAGAGTCATTTTCAACAAAAACACCTGAAGAATCATCTCGATACACATGTAAATCACTATGCACTGTATAAAGATATTCATCTACAGAAAAAGACAACTCATATGTAGAACCTTTCGCATATCCAGAATAAGAAAATTTAAATTCATCTTCAAAATATCTAGCCTCAGCAGTGTGCGACAACTCCATGGCTTCTCCGTTTTCACCAAACTTATAGGTTAAGTATCCTTCGTTAGAATTGAAAACCTTTGAAGTACAAACAGAAATGATGTTTTTGCCACTTGCACAAGAAAAAATAATTGTTTCCGTTGTTTGACACAGTGATGGCTCAGAGGCATTTACATTTATCATAAATAGCCATATTGAAATCAATGGAATTAAATATTTTTTCAAATCAACGTAGTCCTTTAGTTTTTATTTATTTCCGCTTTGTGTCAGTTTTATTGTTACTCTCATATCGGCCAGAAGTGGATATTAACGTCGCTGATAATCGAAGCAATGCAAACACCAATGAATATTTTTCCCTTTATGTTGATTTGCATTGTTATGTGATTTTAAATTTATCATATATCTCTAATGCAGTTTTCAGAGCTGGATACGTAACATCTCCATACACTTGAACTAAGTCGTTTTCTACTCTCAAGCCACGAAAATGTTTTGTAGCAAATTCAGGTTTTAAGTAATCTGCAACTTCCTGGTCTGTTATTTGGTTAATATTACCGTTACCATGAGTGTATGCCACACGGATAGCCCACATAAGTTTTGCTCTACCTTTAATTGAAGAGTTCTTGGGCATATCTTCGAACCAATAGTGAGAATTCTTTAAAGTGGCTGTATCTGATAATTGATCGAACACTGACGAAAATTTTCGACCTATTTTTTCTTCTATCTCTCCCACAAGCGATGCGACAAAAATACCTCGAAATCTCCGCATTAGAGCTTGAGCTTCTTCATCTGAATCAACCCATTCGTGCTTCTCAGGTACTTTTTGGAAGCAGGAAGAAATTGAAGATTCCATCTCTTCTGCAAGCACCCAAAGTAACCTCTCAAAATCCGTCATTGCTATGCGCTTGTTTCATATCCGTAATGACCGCTATGGGTCGTTATCTGAATACTAACATCATTGATAATCACTAAAAGCTGACATGGCTAATATCAATTGATATCGACGATAATGTTCATAGAAAGATGAGGTTTATAAGCTTCAACTCTACTTTGAATTGGGTACGTTTCATGATTTTCATTTTGCTCTAGCCAAGCTCGAACATAATTAAAACGGGTAGATATCATCTATAAAGCTATTTATACTGAAAGCGTTTTCTGAATTGCACACAGCGGCTTCTGTCTATCAGGCATCTGGTCACTGCCGATATATCACCACATAATGGTATAACGATAATGAAAAACGAAGGTCTGAACCGTCGGCAATTTTTATGTAATAGCGGCAAAACCCTTGCGGGGGTTGTCGTTGCTTCTTCCGGTATCGTATCCCTTGTCTTCCCTGCTACAGGCTGGTCTACACCGCTTGCTGTTCTCAATGAACATGAAAGTAATACCCTGCTTAACATGACGCGCTTGTTGTATCCGCACGATGCTATCGAAGATAGATTTTATGCCGTTGTTGTTAAAGCACTGGATACTGATGCGAGCACCACTGAAAGCATGGCACAACAACTCAAAGATGGTGTCAAAAACCTGGATCAACTTGCGAATGGCAACTGGATCGAACTCTCCACGGATAAACGTGCCACCATTTTGAAAAACATCGAAGGTAGTATATTTTTTGAACAAGTCCGTTCGAAATGCATTACCGGTATTTATAACAATAAAGAATTATGGCCACACTTCGGCTACGAAGGGGCTTCTGCTAAACATGGTGGCTATATCAATCGTGGTTTTAATGATCTGGATTGGTTACCTGATCCACCGGAAGCTGCCAGTCCGAAAGCACGTTAAAAAATAACGGAGAATTCTGTTGGCGAAAATTGATTTGAACGATAACACTGCGGTCGTCATTATTGGTTCAGGTGCCGGTGGCGGTACGCTTGCAAATGAACTTTGCCAGAAAGGTATTAAGGTAGTTTTGCTTGAAGCCGGCAAGCATCTAAGTATTGCTGATTTCGTTAACGACGAGTGGCCTTCCTTTAGCCAACTGGCCTGGCTGGACAGGCGTACGACGTCCGGTAATTGGCGTGTTGCCAAAGACTTTCCAAATCTCCCGGCATGGATCTGTAAAACAGTCGGCGGTACTACAACGCATTGGGCGGGCGCGAGTCTGCGAATTCAGGATCATGAATTTCGTGCAGAGACACATTATGGAAAAATAGACGACGCTAATCTGATTGATTGGCCTATAACATTGAAAGATCTTGAGCCTTACTATGCCAGGGCTGAAGACAAGATGGGCGTCACGCGCACGAATGGTATTCCCGGTCTTCCCGGTAATAATAATTTCAAAGTCATGTACGCCGGTGCAAAAAAATTAGGTTATAAAGAAGTCCATACCGGTCGCATGGCGATCAATAGTCGTCCTCGAAACGGCCGGGCAGCCTGCCAACAGATCGGCTTTTGTTTTCAAGGTTGTAAATCCGGCGCCAAATGGTCAACGCTCTATACAGAAATCCCGGCGGCAGAACTCACCGGTAATCTTGACTTACGATCTGAGTCTCATGTCTTACAAATCAAACACGATTCTACCGGAAAAGTAACTGGCGTCTTATATGCAGATAAGGATGGTGCGCAACACATACAGCATGCTCGCATTGTTTGCGTTGCCGGTAATTCAATAGAATCACCTCGCTTGTTATTAAACTCTGCAAGTTCTCTATATCCCGATGGACTTGCAAACTCTTCGGGACAGGTCGGTAGAAATTATATGCGACACACGACGGGTTCAGTTTACGCCACGTTTGAAAAACCGGTACACATGTATCGCGGTACAACCATGGCAGGCATTATTGCTGATGAAAATCGACACGATACCCGTCGTGGTTTTGCCGGCGGTTATGAGATGGAAACCTTGTCCTTAGGTCTACCGTTCATGGCAGCGTTTCTTGATCCCGGATCATCAGGTAAAAAGTTCAGTGACGCATTGGAAGATTATGATCATATGGCGGGCATGTGGATCGTTGGTGAGGACATGCCACAGAAAAAGAATCGTGTCACATTACACGCAACGGAAAAAGATCAGTATGGCCAACCGATCCCTAATGTTCACTTTGATGATCATAAGAATGATATTGCTATGCGTAACCATGCTTATAAACAAGGGACATTGGTTTACGAAGCAGCAGGCGCAAAAACCGTTTGGGAGACACC
>JBFIIJ010000193.1:0-5199 GCA_041601315.1 Gammaproteobacteria bacterium | reverse complement strand
GAACTCATACATTTACTACAGCACGATTGCGGTTCCTGTCATGGCATGACACTGAAAGGTGGTTTGGGAACGCCACTTACTGTCGATAGCCTTCAGAATAAATCAAACGAAGCATTAATCAGCATCATCATGAATGGAGTTAAAGGCACACCAATGCCTCCATGGAAAAGCATTCTTGCCGAACAAGAAATTGCCTGGATGGTTGAACAACTTAAAACTGGAGCTGTAGGAAAACTTTGAAATGCATATAACAAAAACACTAGCACTATCTTTATGTTTATTAATGTCAGTTAACACTTATGCTGAACTAAAAGGTACGGGTGATCTTGGAATTATTATCGAACGCGCTGTAGGTCAAGTTAAATTAGTCAACACCAGCAAACGCATAGAGATAGGTAGCGTAGGTGGACTCGGTGACCTTTCACATGCCTCAACTGTCTTTTCACGTGATGCGCGTTATGCCTATGTGTTTGGTCGTGATGGTGGTTTAACTAAAATTGATCTCCTCACAAGCGAAATCAGCAATCGAATTATTCAAGCAGGCAATAGTATTGGTGGCGCTATCTCTCAGGACGGTCGTTATGTTGCTGTATCAAATTATGAACCGGGTGGAGTTCGAATATTTAATTCAGATACGCTTGAACCTGTTCTAGATATTCCTGCTGAATATGGTGAAGGCCAGTCAATTAAAACATCCAAGGTTATTGGACTGGTTGATGCACCGGGACAAAAATTTGTTTTCAGTCTTTATGACGCGGGAGAAATCTGGATTGTTGATATTAATGATCCTAACAAACCACTTATTAAAAAATTTAAAAACATAGGTCTACAACCCTATGATGGGCTCATTACCCCTGATGGTCGTTATTATATTGCCGGTTTATATGGCGAAGATGGTCTCGCTGTTATTGACCTATGGCATATCGAAGACGGTGTTAAGAAAGTATTAAACGATTACGGTCGTGGAATTGAAAAATTACCTGTTTATAAAATGCCGCACCTTGAAGGATGGGCGCAAGCTGGTAAATACCTTTTTATTCCAGCAGTTGGCGAACATGCCGTACTCATTATTGATCCCGGTACATGGCGTGAAGTCGCTCGCATTAAAACCTATGGCCAACCTGTATTCGCTATCGCCCGACCCGATGGACGGCAAGTATGGGTTAATTTTGCATTTCCTAATAACGATCGCTTACAAATCATTGATGTTGCCAAAATGACCATAGTTAAAGAACTCACTCCCGGCAAAGCAGTTCTACACATGGAATTTACACCTCGAGGAGAAGAGGTATGGGTCTCTGTCAGAGATGAAGATCGCGTTGATGTTTATGATACAGAAACCTTCGACCGTATTGCACAACTACAGGTCGATAAACCTAGCGGTATATTCTTTACACATAGAGCACACAAGATTGGTTTATAAGAGGATTTATTAAAATGTCTCAAGATACCGATTATGTAACATTTGAATATGACGCTTATTCTGACCTGGAACAACGTTTACTTAATGACTTCCAACAGGAGTTCCCTTTATCTTCGCAACCTTTTTTTGATATTGCCAGGCAACTTAATGTTGAGCCTGATTTAGTCATGCAAACTTTTGAAAATTTAAAAGCATCTGGTGCAATAAGTCGCGTAGGTCCTGTCTTTAAGCCTAATACTATTGGCAACAGTATTCTTGCCGCACTACAGGTACCTGAGGATCAAATTACAGAAACGGCTGAAATGATAAATGCCTACTCAGAGGTTAATCATAATTACGAACGCGACCATCACTTTAATCTCTGGTTTGTTGTCACTGCAAAAGACAAAAACAAACTCGATTTTGTCTTAGATGACATTGAGAAAAAAAGTGGGTGCCCTTTATTACGGTTACCATTACTTGATGCCTATCACATTGATTTGGGATTTAATCTGAAATGCAATTAGTCGTAGACAATAGCAAAAATAAAAATATTATTGATAGTATCGATCAAAGATTGATTGCTTCGATACAAAATGGATTGCCCATTTCTGATCGACCTTATGCAGAGATTGCAAATCAACTTGAACTCTCTGAAAAAGAAGTCATTGACAGAATAAGTAATTTACGGGAAACAGGTTTCATCAAACGTTTTGGTGTTGTGGTACGGCATCATGAATTGGGCTACAAGGAAAATGCCATGATTGTTTGGGATATCCCCGACAATCTGGTTCATTCTATCGCTGATAAAATTAAATCCTATCCTTTTATAACACTTTGTTATCGCCGTGCCCGACAATTACCGGAATGGCAGTACAATCTATATTGCATGATTCATGGAAAATCACGTAATGAAGTTATGCTTCTCTTAAATGAAATGTTAAATAATAATAATTGGCATAATTATACCTACGATGTGCTGTTCAGCAAACGACGTTTTAAACAAAGCGCAGCAAATTATATTTCAAAATAATGAATGAGATAGATCGAAACATCATCAATCACATGCAAAACGATTTTCCTGTTTGTGAAACCCCTTTCGCTGTTATGGCTGAACAGTTAAATCTGGATGAAGAAGTATTAATAAAGCATGTTCAGGCACTACTCGACGATGGTACCTTAAGTCGTTTTGGACCTCTGTATAATATAGAAAAGCTGGGTGGAAAATATTGCCTGGTTGCCATGAGCGTGCCGCAACATGATATTGAATCAGTCATTGAAGTAGTCAACAGCTATCCCGAAGTCGCACATAATTATGAACGCGATCATGATTTCAATATCTGGTTTGTTCTTGCAGCAGAAACGATTAGCGAGATCGAAGATGTACTTGCAAAAATAGAAACCAAGACCAGTTATAAAACCTATGACATGCCAAAGCTGGATGAATTTTACGTAGGATTAAAGTTTGATGTATAACGATTACAAATTAGAACTTGATGATATTGATCGAAAGATCATAGAAGCGACACAGGCAGGTTTACCTGTAACTGCCAGACCTTATCATGCAATTGCAAAAAAACTTGAGCTTGATCCAGAACTTGTTATACAACGTGTTCGGCAACTCCAGGAGAACGGAATAATCAGGCGTATTGGTGTTGTACCTAACCATTATAAACTGGGTTATCGTGCTAATGGTATGACTGTTTGGGATGTACCTGACGAAATGATTATAGATTGTGGTAATAAAGTTGGTGCGTTAGATTTTGTTAGTCATTGTTATCATCGCCCACGCCATTTGCCAGATTGGCCCTATAACCTCTTTGCCATGGTTCATGCGCATGATAGAGAAACCACAAATCAATACATCGATCGCATTGCCAATATATTAGGTGACGCAAACCGACAACATACTGTTTTATATAGCACCCGTATTTTAAAAAAGACGGGAATGCGAATTGGTAACTTACAATAAGGATCAAACATGTTTCGTATCAGACAATACATGAATGAAATCAAAAACCCGACACCAATCGGTCCGGCAAGAAAGCCCCCCGGTCCTGTTGTCATATGGAATCTCATTCGTCGCTGCAATCTTACCTGTAAACATTGTTATTCTATTTCAGCGGATCATAATTTCCCTAATGAACTTTCAACTGATGAAGTTTTTAAAGTCATAGATGATCTTAAAGCATTTGGCGTTCCGGTATTAATTCTTTCCGGTGGTGAACCCCTGCTCCGTCCGGATATCTATGAAATTTCTACTTATGCCAAACAAAAAGGATTCTATGTCGGACTATCAACCAATGGTACGTTGATTAATGAAGACAATATCGATCGCATTGCTGCAATGGAATATAACTACGTCGGGATTAGTCTTGATGGTTTGAAAGAAACACACGACAAGTTTCGTCGCAAACAAGGCGCCTTTGATGCTTCATTACATGCAGCCCGCTTATGTCGAGACGCTAACTTAAAAATTGGTCTCAGATTTACAATAACACAAGATAATGAAAAAGATTTACCTGCAATGCTCAAACTGATGCACGATGAAAAGATTGATAAGTTTTATCTTTCTCATCTTAACTATGCTGGGAGAGGTAATCGAAACAGAAAGGACGATGCAACGTTTCAGATGACCCGAAATGCACTCGATCTAATCTTTGAAACCTGCTGGCAAGATATTGAGAATGGTATTAATACAGAATATGTTACTGGCAATAATGATGCAGATGGCGTTTATCTTTTGCAGTGGGTTGAAAAAAATCATCCTGATATGACAGAACATATCAAAACCAAACTAAAACAATGGGGCGGCAATAGTTCAGGGGTAAATGTCGCAAACATTGATAATTTGGGTGATGTACATCCTGATACCTACTGGTGGCATTACAGTCTTGGTAACGTAAAACAACGTCCCTTCTCCGAGATATGGATGGATACCAGTGACCCCATGATGAAGGAATTGAAAAAATCGCCGCGTAATATTTCAGGTCGCTGTCATCAATGTTCTTTCTTTAATATATGCGGAGGTAACACTCGCATACGAGCAATGCAATTGACGGGAGATCCCTGGGCAGAAGATCCGGGTTGTTATCTCACCGATGAAGAAATTGGTTTACCTGCTAATAATAAAGAGAGAGAGTCAAGCGATGCCGTGGCTATCTAGATCGACTGTTCTAAATTTCAGCTTATTTATTTCATTAATAAGTGGATGCTATTCCGTTTTCGCAGAAACAGATCCACCACCACTTTACCAAAAGCATTGTGGTGAATGTCATGGTCAGGATCGACTTGGTGGCATTGGTCCGGCATTACTTCCGGAAAATCTTAAACGTGTCAGACCCAAGCAAGCTTCGACATCAATCCGTGATGGATTACCTGCAACCCAAATGCCCGCATTTAAAGATAAATTAAACGATGCAGAAATATCTGAACTGGTTAATTACATATATACCCCATTAAAGTCGATTCCACAGTGGGGTATGAAAGAAATAACACAATCACGTGTTGTTTATTTTAAGAACGAACAATTAAGTAACAAACCTTTATTCAAGGCAGACCCTCTCAATTTATTTCTGGTTGTCGAAACCGGTGATCATCATGCAACGGTACTGGATGGCGATCTGTTTGAACCTATTCATCGTTTTAAGACACGATATACATTACATGGTGGTCCTAAATATACTCCTGATGGTCGATTTGTTTTCTTTGTATCAAGAGATGGGTGGGTATCAAAATTCGATATGTATAATCTGAAGACTGTTGCAGAAATTCGAGCAGGAATTAACACGCGTAAT
>JBFIIJ010000192.1:0-5204 GCA_041601315.1 Gammaproteobacteria bacterium | reverse complement strand
CATAGCATCTGTTGGAGCGTTGTTGGCAATAAAAACAGAGGAAAGTAATTCATCCGATGAATTTATCCCATATATAGCAGCAGCTAAGCGGTTAACAGATACACTGACAGTTCAAGGTACAGCACGCTCTACTTTACCTTTAGAAAAATTTAGTGATGGAAACGTAGAGTTATCTAGTGTGATCCATTGGTCGCCAAGTCCTTGGCCACGTAGTTTGCATCCAGGAATCGAACTTGTTGCATCATTCCCAATAGATAGGGGAACGAGCACAAGTCGCAAATCTTTTTCACAATTAAGTTTGATACCTCAAACCCAAATTAGTCTTAATAAACGAGGCAATATATTACTTAATCTTGGCGCAGAAATTCCTTTAAACGATACAAATCGTTATGACTATCGTGGATATGCTTATCTAATATGGGATTTTGCTGATGGTGGATTATTAGATGGTTGGTGATCGACTAGTAGTATTGATGCCTACTTGAAATATATTGTTTAAATAATTTATATAAGTTTCGCTTTGGGTCGTTAGCAGACTAAATAACTTATCCACCATACATTTTTTTCAAATTATCCAAGCCCGCTTGAAATATTCCTGTGATTACATCAATGGCTTCATTTTCTTCTGCACCTTCTGCGCTAAACTCACTTGACCATTCTACGCTCGCTTTACCATTACCTTGATCAATCACTTTTATTTCTGCTCGATAATTTTTAACCGGTAATGGGCTGTCGGTTATCGTATAAGAATAGATACGTTCATTATCATCATGCTTTTCCAGTTTCTCGACAATTTCTCCACCACCTGCAAGACTTAATACACGCATACTGCCTTCATCTTGCAATTCACTTTTTTCTACAGCTGGATGCCAATCTGGTAATGCATTGAATCCACCTATTACACTCCAGAGTTGATCTGCTGCGACATCAAGGTCGGTTGTCATATTCACTTTAGCCATGAGCCTACTCCTTTATAAATTGTATTTTTTAATTCGATATCGCAATGCCATTCTTGTAATACCTAATTCTCTTGCTGCTTTAGAAACGTTGCGATTGGTTCGTTCTAACGCTTGTTTAATTAACTTTAATTCTGCTTCACCTAAAGTGATATCTTCGTTCATCTCACTTTCTTCTGACTTAGAGCCTGCTCTTTTATTAAGCCCTAATATACTTTCATCAAGCACACCGCCTCCATTCAATAAGACAGCACGTTCTAATAAGTGTTTCATCTCACGAATATTTCCCGGCCAAGGATATTCCAGCATCATGTCTTCTGCTTCTTCTGAAAATCCTTCAAACTGAATCCCATAACGTCTCGCTGTATGCGTAGCAAAATGACTGGCTAATAATAAAATATCATTGCCACGCTCACGTAAGGGCGGCATCGAAAGTGACATGACATTTAATCGATAATATAAATCCGATCTGAATTCTCCTTTCTCTGCTAACGATTCAATATCTCTATTCGTTGCGGCAACTATCCAAGCTGCTACAGGTCTTTCTTGAGTCGTACCTACACGTCTCAATGTTCTTCTTTCTAATACAGCTAATAATTTTGATTGCAAATCTAAAGGTAACTCACCTATTTCATCTAAAAACAAAACACCATCTTCTGCTGCTTCTATTAAACCTGTGCGTGCGACATGCGCATTTGTAAACGCACCTTTTTCATGGCCAAACAATTCAGATTCAATTAATTCTTTTGGTAAAGAAGCACAGTCAACATGTACAAATGGTTTTTGATTTCGACTGCTTTTGTCATGCAGTAACCTTGCAACGACATCTTTACCTGTTCCTGTTTCACCTAATATTAATACTGTAGGTGGAATCACGTCTGCTGACTGAGATAATTTTGAGATGCGCTCAACTTGATCTCGCACCGATTTAATTTGTTTACACTTACCTAGAAACTCTACTGTTTCGGCAGCATGTTGTTCTCGTTTGGCTGAGTTTGTTAATTTTTGCGTTAGTTCACTTTTATCTAATACTTTTTCAACATTGATAATTAATTCTTCAAGATCGATTGGTTTTTTTAAATAATCCGATGCTCCTAGTTTCATCGCTGAAACAGCATCTTCCAGCTCGCCGTATGCTGACATAACAAGAACCGAAGTATTGGAAATCGATTTTTTTATTTCAGAAAGTAAATCAAGACCGGAGCCATCCGGTAGACGCATGTCGAGTAAAATCAGATCAGGAGAGTTATTTTTATAAAGCTCCCTTGCTGTTTCTAAATCGCCAGCCATATCAACTTTATAACTTGACCGTTCTAAATGTTTTTTTACTGCTTTTGCAAAAACAGTTTCATCTTCAACTAAAAGAATTCGTTTTTCTAGAATGGGTACTTCTGCAGAAGTTATTAAGGGGTCTTGCATTTATTCATCACCTTCATCTATTTTATCTATTGGTGCAATAATCTTAACTTCAGTTCCCTGTCCATCTATTACATTAAATTTTAATTCCCAACCATGTTTCTGACATATTTTAAACGCGATAGGTATACCTAAACCGGTACCAAATTTCTTTGTTGAGGGACCCGGTTCTAAATTTCCAGGTGTTGGTTCAAATGGTAATCCGGGACCACTATCAAGAATACGAAATTCAATACTGTCCTCAGTCTTTATTACACTTATTTTTATTGTGCTTGCTTTAGGCGTCGCATCAACAGCGTTGGCTAGTAAACAGTAAAAAGCTTGTTCTATAAGATCAGAATCAACGCTTAGTAATTGAGATATCTCCCAACCCTCTTTAATTATTTCAATTTGTTTTTCATCAATTTTACTGTTTAACAGTTTTAATGCTGAATCGACCAGGTCAGGTGCATTCTCATATATCAGGATAGGCTTTA
Source organism: Gammaproteobacteria bacterium (assembly GCA_041601315.1). GTDB lineage: Bacteria > Pseudomonadota > Gammaproteobacteria > Eutrophobiales > Eutrophobiaceae > UBA7359. The sequence continues at coordinate 2,356 of JBFIIJ010000192.1, read as the reverse complement.
ATGGATGTAGATAAGAAACCAGTGAACTGACCCAACGTTCAAGACGATCTGTTGTTTCAATAATGGCATGACTCGATTCATCAATTTCTTCCTGATTCTCGGCATGATTAAGTAATTGTGCTGTTGCACGAATACTGGCTAAAGGGTTACGAATATTGTGTGCGACTACCGGAACCAGTGAACCTAAAGCAGCTTGCCTTTCATTCTCAACCAGGGCATCTCTACTTTCTGATAATTCCTTAGCCATCAAGTTAATACCATTTGCTAATTCAGATACTTCTTCAACACCTTCTACTTTAATATGATAGTCCAATTTGCCACGACTAATCTCTCCAGCGCCTTTTACAATATTTGCCAAAGGTTTAATGAAATCAGCACGCATCACATGGCGTGTATAAAAAACAATAATGAACGCAATAATCAACGGGATCGGAATTACGAAAGGCGCAAACTTCGTCCACATCGCTAAAGTTTCATCCAGTTTTTTGTGTTGTGCTGATAAAACTTTTTTAAACGATAGATAACGGTTTTCAAATTTACCAACCATTTGTTGAGCAAACGCCGGATTTAGAATTTGTATTCTTGCGAATCGATTTGCAGCATACGGATCATCAAAAATTTTATTCATGTCACCCTGAATCTCGCGATAAGAAAGGTTTAATTCCTGAATCGATATATCTTCTTCTCGCGATCTGGAACGCCTTCTGAGCTCATTAAATCTTTCAGAAATACTGCGCGAATATTCAGGATAGGCTTCCAACGCTAATTCATCTTCAAGTACGCGGGCACGAATCATTTCCTGAATCTGGGCGTAAAGTTCGCCCCTGATTTGTTCAGTAAGATAGAACATGGAATTAATACGGACAGATTCCGCTGAGTTTTGTTGCCAAAAATAGGCAGAAAGCCCGCCAAGTAAGCCAGTTACTGCGACGAGAAATAAAATCGCGATTTCATGGCGAAATATTAGATTTTTTAATGACTTAGGTTGCCTGACTGACATCGGTAGAGTATAGCCTACAAATGGTTCTAATGAACCAAAAAAATGGATATTATTAACCAAAACATTAATAAATACTGCTATTTAATTTCTCAAAATTAATTCTATCTATTTGATTATACTTATTATTTTAGCATTTTGATCTGTTTGGCACGATAGGTGAAGTATAAAAAGTGCACAGACTATATTGTGTCCCGGTTTAACTGGGTATCTTTTAACAAACTCTATGAGGAGAGTTAACATGAAATGGGAAACTCCAGAATACAGTGACATTCGTTTTGGCTTCGAAGTCACCATGTACATCAACAACAAGTAATTGTTGTTTTAGCTGAAGTAAAAAGGGAGCGTAAGCTCCCTTTTTTTATGTACAGGATGTACTGTATGTCGCGAGAGGACAGGAGTCCGAAGCGACGAGTTTCAGTAATAGTAATCTTTAAACCACACTCCCTACTAACCAAACCACATCCTTTTAAACAAATCGGTCTGCTTTTTGTGTAAATGATATACAACGCCCGCAATATGTAAGAGAAGCAGTGCAATTAGGCAAAATGCACTAATTTCATGTATTTCAGTAAATAACTCATTTAGTTCGGGGCTTTTCCATCCCCAATGCGGTAATGGTATTCCCCAAAATTTGGTTTTGTAACCACTAAATGAAGACGAAATGTAGCCTGTAACCGGCTGGAGAAATAACATCAGGTACAGTAAATGGTGTGTTGCTGTCGCCATTTTTCTTTGAACTGGCGCAACATAGTCTGGTAAAGCTGGTGACGTTGAACGTATTTTCCAAATTAGTCGAAATACAGCTAATAAGGCCAGTGTTAGACCAATTGATTTGTGCAGAGCAAAAAACCAGCTACGTTCATCACTGCCCTTCTCTAATCCAGTCATATAGAAACCCAGACCAATCATGACAATGATCAAAATGGCCATTAGCCAATGAATTACGATTGCGGTGGAATTGTATCTCTGTATTTCCATGTTACTTATTACCTCAATACTTTGAATTAATTAGTGGTCAAATCTGGCTTTCAGCCTTTTTTCTTAGGATAATACTATACTTATGATGATATTTTGCATTGAATTGCCTATCATCCAAGCATTATAAATTTGAAAGAAGAACAACAGTGAATTAGCACAATAATGCGCAGCCTATTTATACAAACATCTTTATTCTTTTTTTTCCTCTCCGTCTTACCGTCGGCGCAAGCCAGTGAATATCAAATTCTAATATCGAAAAAAAATCATGAATTGATTGTCGAAAAAGCAGGAGAAGTTGTTAAAAAATATCATATTGCCAGTGGTAAAGGTGGCAAAGGAACAAAACGTCGACAAGGCGATAGCAAAACGCCACAGGGT
>JBFIIJ010000191.1:0-5260 GCA_041601315.1 Gammaproteobacteria bacterium | reverse complement strand
TTTTTAAATTAATTTTTGGTACAGGTTTATTAATTGTTCTGGCTATTGCAGCGGTCGTTATTACCTTGGTCTATATTGACCCCAATGACTATAAAGGATCGATTACCAGTAAATTAAAGGAAGAAACCGGGCGCGATATTCGTATCGATGGTGATATCAAATTAAGTTATTACCCCTGGTTAGGACTGGATGTTGAGGGAATCAATGTTAGTAATGCGAAAGGTTTTGGCGATAAACCTTTTCTACAAACAAAAACGATTAAAGCACGTGTAAAATTATTGCCTCTACTTCGTAAACAACTCGAAATGGACACGTTGATTTTGCATGGCGCGACAATAAATCTTGCCAGAAATGAAAAAGGCGTAACTAACTGGGACGATTTAATTAAATCAAAAGAAGATACTGGAAAAAGTAATCAAGCGACGCCTTTGGCTGCATTAGTGTTGGGAGGTATCGATATTAAAGATGCCAACGTATATTGGAATGATAAACAACAAGGTCTTGAGTACAAGATTACCGATGCAACAATTAGTACGGGCGAATTGAAATACGGTGAACCAATCAATCTTTCCGCCAACTTAAATGCATCTGCATCGAAGCCCGCGTTATCTGCTGCAATTCAATTTAAAGGTACGGTTGCCTATGAAGACAGTGGCGATGTGCTTTTGTTAAATCCAATGTTGTTAGAAGCAAACGTTAAAGGTAAAGAAATTCCCGGTGGTGAAACATTAGTTAAATTAAGTTCAGAGATTAAAGTCGATCTTGATACAGAAATAGCTGAAATAAAGACATTGAATTTAACAGCCTTCGATACTGAAATTAAGGGTCAAGTTAATGCCTCTGATATTCTCTCCGGTAAACCCAAAGTGGCGGGTGAAATTGATATCAACGGTAAAGATTTGGCGAAGCTTTTAAAAATAGCTGAAATTGAACCCTTGGCAAGTCAATTGGCAACAATGACAGACAAAAGTTTTGCTATAAAAACCTCATTTAATGCAGATACGAAGAGGAATGATGTTGATATTAGTGAGCTTGATGTTGCATTGCTGGGCAATAAAATTAATGCTGAAATTTACGCACGTAACTTAGGTTCAGAGACACCTGCTGCAAAGGGTAAGTTGAAGGCCAGTGGCGCAGATTTTCCTGCATTAATTAAAATTGCTTCGCAGTTTATGAGTAGTGAAGGTAGTCTGGATCTAAAATCACTTTCATCAGAGCTTGTTTCAGCGCCTAAGCCATTCGATATTCAAACTGATTTCGATGTTGATTTAAAAAGTGGGTTAGTCGATATACCATCTCTATCAGTTAATGCATTGGGAATGACAGCTTCTGGTAAAATTAACGGCAAGAAAATTAATTCCGATGTTCCTGCTATTAATGGTGAACTTAAAACCAGTGGTGACGATCTGCCATTAATCATTTCGATCCTGGCTCAATTAAAAGGAGTCGCAAAAAAAGATATAGCAGCACTCTCAAAGCAACTTTCATCAGCATCAAAAACATTTGATATTGAAACAAAGTTTGATACAGATTCAAAAACAAATACGGTTTCAATTCCTGCGTTATCAATAAAAGCATTGGGTATGACTGCAACAGGAAACTTGAAAGCCAGAAAAATTAATACAGTTTCACCTGCGTATAGTGGCGCATTAAAAGCAAATGGACCTAACTTACCCTTGTTAATGCAGATTGCCGGCAGTTTGCAAGCAGGCAATAGTCAGTTGGCAAACGACCTGAGCAAGCTTGAACAGAAAGCATTTGATATCGATACGAAATTTGATGCGGATATGGCATCTGGAAAAATTGATCTACCTTCTCTGAATGTTAATGCTTTTGGTTTTAAGGTTAATGGTAATTTGAAAGGAGATAATATCCAGAAAACTAATGGCAATATGAATGGGAAAATTATTGTTAATAGTGAAACACCAAAACCATTATTAAGTGCCTTGGGTTATGCAGATGTTGCTGAAGTAGTGAAATCAATCAATATCAATACCGGTATTAATGGCAATACGAGTAACCTTAGTCTGAAACCATTTTCGCTAGAAGGTGTTTTTTCTGGAAAGAACATTCCTAATTCGCCGGTTAAGTTGACTGTTCAAGCTGACTCAGAAATTAATCTTGATAAAGAGATTTTTAATCTTAGTGGTTTGCAGGTTAAAGGTTTAGGACTTGATGTTAATGGCAGTATCAAGGCTTCGCAGTTTAAAACGGCGCCGGTTATCTCAGGACAAATTGCAGTTGCACCGTTTGATCTGCGCAAGTTTATGCAAACAATAAACATGGAAGTACCAATAACAGCCGATGCAAATGTGTTAAAGCATGTTGCACTTTCAACAACGTTTGATGGCACAACATCAAGTATTGCATTAAAAGGTCTTAAAGCGGAACTTGATGAAACAAAATTACAGGGTGATATTAATATAAAGCGTATCTCGCCATTGGATATTGAGTTTGGTCTAGGCGTTGATAAGTTAAACGCAGATCGATACTTGCCGCCACAAGCAAAAAATAAAGCGGTGACACCCGAAGCAGTTGCTGTTGGTGCAGCGACAGGGTTACCAGTTGAAACATTACAGGCCATTAAGATTAAAGGTGATTTTGTTATGGGTAGCCTGGTTATTTCTAATGCCAAGTTATCAGATATGGAATTGAGTATTAATGCGAATAAAGGTGATATCAAATTAACGCCAGCTAAGGCAAAACTATATCAAGGTGCTTATGCGGGTGACATCTTTCTGGATGCAACAGGAAAATTACCGAAGCTAACCATGAATACAAAGTTAACTGGCGTAGAAGCTGAACCTTTGTTAAATGACGTGGTTGGTTCGGCAAATGCAAAAGGAACAGCCAACATTACTTTAGCCTTGTCTTCGTCTGGTGCGGATATAAACACATTACGTAATTCTTTATCAGGTACAGGTAATATTCTGTTTGAAAAAGGCACATTGATTGGTGTCGATGTAAAAAGTGTTTTGCATCAGGTTGAGATCATGATTGAAAATAAAAACTTTGGTAAACCAGATCCCGGAGAGAAAACTGAATTTGATAAATTAACCGCAACGCTCGATATTCATAATGGCATTATTGATAACAATGATTTGTTAATGTTAGGTTCAGGATTCAACGTAACAGGTAAAGGTATGTTGTTAAATCTTCATGATGAAACGTGGAAGTATACGTTGATAGCAAAAGCAGATGCGACACGTGTTAAGCAAGGCGAAAAAACCTATAACATTGGTGGTCATGAAGTGCCGATAAAATGCAAAGGAAAAATAGCAGATAAAGATTGTAATCCTGATATTGAAGCAATTGCGGGAACCATTGTTAAGAAAGCAGTGGTTGATAAACTTTTTGAAGAACTTGGTGTGAAAAAGAAATCTACTGCTCCTGCACCTGTGCCAGCGGAATCGGGAGAACAACCAGCGACAACACCGGCACCTCAAGAGCCTGCACAGGATATTAAGGAAAAAGTAATTAAAGATATTTTTGATAAAATATTCTAATTTGTTAGTACAAACTAGTGAGTAAACAATTTTCAGATCGCTTACTTGTCTGGTTCGAACAGCATGGACGGCACGATCTTCCCTGGCAACTTGAGCAATTGCCTTATCGTGTCTGGATTTCCGAAATCATGTTGCAACAAACTCAGGTTGTTACAGTTATTCCATATTTTAAACGCTTTACTAAAGCGTTTCCTGATGTAGGCACTTTAGCTAATGCGAATCTTGATAAGGTGTTACATCTTTGGACAGGATTAGGTTATTACGCACGAGCAAGGAATCTGCATAAAGCGGCAAAAATTATTTCACAAGAGTATCAAGGACAATTTCCTCTGACATTAGATGAAATTGTGGCGCTACCAGGTATAGGCCGTTCGACAGCGGGCGCGATCTTGTCTTTAGCTTGCGAGAAACGACATCCTATCTTGGATGGCAATGTTAAACGTGTATTAAGTCGTTATCATGGTGTTGAAGGTTGGCCGGGACAGAAAAAAGTTGAAGAGAAACTTTGGTCTTATGCTGAATTGTATACCCCAACCGAGTCTGTCAGAGACTATACACAGGCAATTATGGATTTGGGTGCAACGCTTTGTACTCGCCGAAACCCGACTTGCGATGTTTGTCCATTGACTAAAGATTGTTTTGCCAGAAAAACTGAAAGACAACATGATTTCCCCGGTTCAAAACCTAAGAAAATCATACCGAATAAAGAAACGGTATTTGCTATTATTGAGAACAGTGAAGGTGAAGTCTTGTTACAGCAGCGGCCGCCAACTGGAATTTGGGGAGGTCTGTGGTGTTTTCCTGAATTTACATCGAATGAATCATTAGTAGGCAAAATTAAAAGACAATATGGCTTAAATATTAAGCAGCAGACTGAATATAAGAGCTTTAAGCATACATTTAGTCACTTTCATTTGATGATTCGACCTGTTCATATCAAACTGGAAGGGCAGGTGAAGGCGATAAATGATGAAGCAACGTCAGCATGGTTGAACCCGGCTAAAGAATCCGGATTGGGTTATCCTGCTCCAGTTGTTTCACTATTAAAAGATTTTAATGATAAAAAGGTGGTTTTGAATGAGTCGTAAAGTACATTGTGTCAAACTAGATAAAGAAGCCGAAGGCTTGACTACGTTGCCTTATCCGGGAGAGTTAGGAAAACGTATCTACGAGCAGGTTTCCAAGGAAGCGTGGCAGATGTGGTTATCTCATCAGACAATGTTAATTAACGAATATCGATTAACTCCTATAGAGCCAAAAGCACGCCAGTTTTTAGTGGAAGAAATGGAAAAATTTTTCTTCGGAGGCGGCTCAGAAGCGCCTAAAGAGTACGTAAAACCAGAAGAATGACATGCCGTTCGTCAAAGATCATGTCTGGTTTAAAGTCCAACTTGACGTGGTTCGACTATACCGGTTTAATACGCGTCTTTTTTGTCTACCAATAATAATGGCCAGGTAGCTCAGTCGGTAGAGCAGAGGACTGAAAATCCTCGTGTCGGCAGTTCGATTCTGTCCCTGGCCACCATTTCTTTAAGATGCTGAGTAACATTTGGTTACTGTCGCACTTATATAATTATTCGTTAAGATAGAAAACAAGTCCGAACAATACCATAGTCTTTATTCAGTAATTTTAACCCTTTGTCTTATGTACGAAGACGCCGTTAAAGTCGTCGCCAGGAGGTTCTTCGATATAATGTTCGCATCGCTCAATGTACATGTTGTAGACATTTTTATTAGTTTTATCAGGCCAGTTG
>JBFIIJ010000190.1:0-5262 GCA_041601315.1 Gammaproteobacteria bacterium | reverse complement strand
TTTAGAGGATATCAATTATGGAACCGGTGAAACGACCGTTATCACCCCATTTACAAGTCTATAAACCTCAATTGACGTCGATTTTGTCAATTACACATAGAGGAACAGGCGTCTTTCTTAGCCTTGGTGCATTACTACTAACATGTTGGTTAGCAGGTCTTGCGACTGGCGAACAAGCATTCAACAATTTGCAACAATACAGCTCAGCCTGGTATGGAAAAACAATCTTAACGGGTTTTGTTTTTTCACTTTATTTTCATCTTGGTAATGGTGTTCGACATTTGTTTTGGGATGCCGGTTTAGGATTAGAAATATCAACAACCTATAAATCAGGTTATGCCGTAGTCGCCTTCAGCATAATCATGACCATCATAACGATTGTTATGGGAGGTGTACTATGAGTATGCGAAACCCATTAGCAAAAGTTCGCGGACTAGGTTCAGCAAAAGAAGGCGTACATCATTGGTGGGCACAGCGATTAACTGCCGTTGCACTAGTACCACTCAGCTTATGGTTTATTTATTCTTTAGTCGCAATGACTGGCGCTGACTATGCCACCGCTACTTCATGGTTAGACCAACCACTAAATGCCGTACTGATGCTAATGTTTATATTCTCTCTTTACTACCATGCCGCTTTAGGTGTGCAGGTGGTTATCGAAGATTATATTGATTCAGAATGGCAAAAAATCGCTTGCCTGATTCTGGTTAAATTCCTTGTATGGTTAGCCGGACTCAGCGCCGCAATTTCTGTGCTCAAGATTTATTTAGGACTGTAAAAAATAATGACAAATTCATCATACGAAATTATTGAACATAAATACGATATCGTCGTCGTTGGCGCTGGTGGCGCTGGTTTAAGAGCGACCTTCGGCATGGCGGCAAAAGGTTTAAAAACTGCATGTATCACTAAAGTATTTCCAACACGTAGTCACACCGTCGCAGCGCAAGGAGGTATGAGTGCTTCACTTGGTAACATGGGTGAAGATGATTGGCGTTGGCATATGTACGACACTGTTAAAGGATCAGATTGGTTAGGTGATCAAGATGCGATTGAATACATGTGTCGTGAAGCCGTACCTGCTGTTATAGAATTAGAACATCAAGGCGTACCTTTCTCTCGAACCGAAGAAGGTAAAATATATCAACGTCCTTTTGGTGGCATGACAACAAACTACGGTGAAGGTACAGCGCAACGAACTTGTGCTGCAGCAGATAGAACTGGTCATGCAATCCTACATACGCTTTATCAACAATCGTTAAAACACGAAGCTGAATTCTATATTGAATACTTTGCTTTCGATCTGATTATGGATGAAGGTGTTTGTCGCGGTGTTATGGCATGGGATCTTGCAACAGGCAAAATACATCGCTTTCGCGCACATCAAGTTGTATTGGCAACAGGCGGTTATGGTCGTTCTTATTTCTCGGCGACATCAGCACACACTTGTACCGGTGATGGCAATGCCATGGTGTTACGTGCGGGCTTACCTGTGCAAGACATGGAATTCATTCAATTTCATCCAACCGGTATATATGGTTCAGGTTGTTTGATTACTGAAGGTGTACGCGGTGAAGGTGGTTACTTAACCAATTCTGAAGGCGAACGTTTTATGGAACGTTATGCACCTTCTGCAAAAGATTTAGCATCACGTGATGTAGTAAGTCGTTCGATGACGATGGAAATACGTGAAGGTCGCGGTGTTGGTAAAGATAAAGATCATATACATCTGCATCTTGAGCACTTAGGTCCTGAAGTCATTAACGAACGTTTACCTGGCATTGCTGAATCAGCAGAAATTTTTGCGGGTGTTGATGTCACCAAAGAACCAATTCCTGTTATACCAACCGTGCATTACAACATGGGTGGTGTTCAAACAAATTATCATGGTCAGGTCGTGACATTAAAAGATGGCGACCCCGATACAATTGTAGAAGGATTGATGTCGATTGGTGAAGCAGCCTGCGTATCGGTACATGGCGCAAACCGTTTAGGCTCTAATTCATTACTCGACTTAATTGTGTTTGGACGTGCAGCAGCAAATCATTGCGCTGAAACAATCAAACCCGGGATGCCACACAAAGATATGCCCAATGCCGGTCAAGAAGGTTTGGAACGACTGGATAAATTACGTCACAACAAGGGGTCAATCTCTACTGCTGAAATACGCGATAAGATGCAACGTACCATGCAAAATGATGCAGCAGTATTTCGTACCGGCGAATCAATGCAACACGGTATCGATGAAATGGCAAAGATTTGGGATTCCTTCTCGCAAGTTAAGGTTGATGATAAAAGCATGGTCTGGAATACCGATCTTGTCGAAACACTCGAACTCGAAAACTTACTGCAATGTGCAATGGTTAGTATTCATGGTGCAATGAACCGTGAAGAAAGTCGCGGTGGACATGCACGTGAAGATTTTCCAGAACGTGATGATGAAAACTGGATGAAACATACATTGGCGTGGATAGATAATAAAGGCAAAGTCAGTTTCGATTATCGACCTGTGCATATGTATACACTCTCAGACGAAGTTGATGTGTTTCCACCAAAGAAACGCGTCTATTAATAGCGATATAACAAAAGAGAATAAGTTATGGCTGAATTTACACTACCCAAGAATTCTAAAGTACAAAAAGGTAAAACCTTCGCTGCTGCTGAAGGTGCTACTAATAAAAAAACGTTTCGTATCTATCGTTGGGAACCGGACTCCGGTGAAAATCCAAGATTAGATACTTATGAAATCAATCTCGATAATTGTGGGCCAATGATATTGGACGCCATTATTTATATTAAAAATGAAATTGATTCCACCCTCACCTTTCGTCGTTCCTGTCGCGAAGGTATTTGCGGTTCCTGTGCAATGAACATTGGTGGAACAAATACTCTTGCCTGCACTAAAGCGATAGGTGAATTTAAAGGCGATATCCCTATTTATCCGTTACCACATATGCCAGTCGTTAAAGATTTAGTACCCGACTTAACGCATTTCTATGCACAATACGCATCGATTAAACCATGGATGCAAACACAGTCACCACCACCACCTGATGCAGAACGACTTCAATCAAAAGAAGAACGCGCCGAACTGGATGGTTTATATGAATGTATTCTTTGCGCCTGTTGTTCAACCAGTTGCCCAAGCTATTGGTGGAACAGTGATCGCTATCTAGGTCCTGCAGTTTTATTACAAGCATATCGTTGGATAGCAGATAGTCGTGACGAATTTACTGGTGAGCGTTTAGATGAACTGGAAGATCCTTTCCGTCTTTATCGTTGTCATACCATTATGAACTGTACCAACACCTGTCCGAAAGGATTAAATCCGGCTAAAGCAATCGCCGAGATTAAAAAATTAATGGTGTCACGCAGCGTTTAATGGGTACTGATCGTTCCCGTCTCCTCTGGCGTTGCCGAAGAGGCATACGGGAAATGGATATCGTATTGCAAACATTTCTGAATGAGTCTTACGACTCACTCAGTGATGTTGATCAAAACACATTTTCAAAACTACTGGATGAAGCCGACCTTGATATCCTCAACTGGATCATGGGAAAAGATAAACCAGACAGTGATGAGTTAATGCATCTCATCACACTCATTCGTGACTCCAGAAGAACAAGTTAAATTATTTATATGAAAAACACATGGCAAACCTTCCTGAAAGATCAGGGCGCAACAATACAAGATGACGGTAATATCGAATTCGATAACAAAGACATCAATGTATCCGAGACGCCTATTGTCTCGCCTCTATCCGGTTTTGCCTTATTTGCAGTAAGTGGCGATGACAGACATGCTTTTTTACATGCTCAGTTTATTAATGATTTAAACCTGATAGAAAAGCCAGCCGCACAACTATCGGCCTGGTGTAACGCTAAAGGTCAGGTCATAACAAATTTCATTATAATAAATACCGGTATCAGCTATTTATTACTTTTTAAACAAGAACTAAAAGAGTCTGTTCAAAAAAGACTCAACATGTTTGTAATGCGATCAAAGGTAACCATAGAAGATATATCAGAGTCATCTCCATTAGTTGACTTAGCTAATATAGAAGACTTGTCATCATTAGGTTTAAACATTCCAACGAATGCAGGTGAAGTTCATGCTGTCGATGGTATTGTTATTATTTGTCACCCTGATAACTCAGGTCGATATTTAATAACGGGAAGTATTGAAGCATTAATAAAAAAACTACCTGAATTAAATAGAAAATTAAGCAGCAGTTCACTCTGGGAATTATTAGATATTCTCGCCGGTCTGCCGTGGATAACATCAACAACGCAAGAACAGTTCTTACCACAAATGCTAAACCTGGATGCATTAAAAAGTTTAAGTTACCAAAAAGGCTGTTACCCCGGACAAGAAGTTATCGCGCGTTTACATTATCGCGGTGAAGTTAAGAAACGATTGCAGTTAATTAAATCCGATAACGAGTTAATTGTTGGTGACAGTGTTTATTTAGATAATTCAGAAAATAAAGTCGGGACTGTTATTAATTCATCAGCTCATCTTGATGGTAATTATTATGCATTGGCTGTTATTGAATTAGATAAGGTTAATGATAAATTATCTTCTAATAATAACGAAATCTCTATTCTTGAATTACCTTATTCAATAGATTCTTAAATAGCTATTCACTTAATAACGAAGGCAGATTTTAAATAAAATTCCTACCCAAATCTCGGTAATGCATACGCCAATGCCATTGGTATTGAAACAATACAAAATGCATTTCCGAATAAGACCATTGCCGCTACTTTAGACGGTTCTTGATCATAGTGTTCGGCGAAAATGTAATTCATTACTGCTGGAGGTAATGCACCAAACAAAAATAATGCGCCCTGCTCCAGTCTTGTTAATTCTATAAACGGTAATATTGCTAATACAATGGCTATACCCGTTATCGGTGCGAGTAATGCGGCGAGCATTCCTATTTTCCATTCTGATAATTTCATATCGATTAATCGAGTGCCTAATGCGAACAACATTAATGGTACGCAGATATTCCCGACCATACGGATTGGTTCTAATAAGGTATTCGATATTTTTATTTTTAATACACTTAATAGAATGGCAAAGGAAACTGTGACTATCATTGGGTTTAGAAATATCTTTATCAGGTTCTTATCCTGTCTTAACCAGGTATTCACAATCGTAATATGAAAGAAATTACAAACAACGAAACAAATCACGGCAGCAGGTAAGGCCACATCACCGAAACTTAATATGACTAATGGCAAACCCAGGTTACCG
>JBFIIJ010000189.1:0-5269 GCA_041601315.1 Gammaproteobacteria bacterium | reverse complement strand
GCGAACGGGTTATGCAACGGCGTTTGCGTAAACGTAAACAACAAGATGCTGATGCAGTTGTTCGTAATCTAACTGAATTAAGAGTCGGTGCGCCAGTGGTTCATGAAGAACATGGTGTCGGTCGTTATCTAGGTTTAATGACAATTGATGTTGGTGGTTTCCCGGGTGAGTTTATTCATCTTGAATATGCTGAAGGCGATAAACTCTATGTTCCTGTGGCCGCACTGGATTATATTTCCCGTTATACCGGTCTCGATCCAGAACATGCACCATTACATAAATTAGGTAGTGGTCAGTGGCAAAAAGCCAGACGCAAGGCCGCTGAAAAAGTTTACGACGTTGCGGCTGAATTACTTGAATTACATGCGCGTCGCGCAGCACGACAAGGTATGTCGTATGACTTTGATCAAAATGCCTATCAATCCTTTGCACAAAGTTTTCCTTTTGAAGAAACACCCGGACAACAAGATGCGATTGACGCGATGATTGGCGATATGCGTAATGATAAACCTATGGATAGGCTTATATGTGGTGATGCCGGTTTTGGTAAAACAGAAGTGGCAATGCGTGCAGCTTTCATAGCAGTACAAAACAACAAACAAGTCGCGATTTTGGTGCCGACAACATTATTAGCGCAACAGCATTATCAAAACTTTATCGATCGTTTTGCTGATTGGCCAGTCCGTATTGAACTACTTTCACGTTTTAGATCGAAAAAAGAATCAGATACGGCTTTAGCAGCAATGGCGGATGGTAAAGCAGATATTGTTGTTGGAACGCATAAGCTATTACAAAGCGACATTAATTTTAAAAATCTCGGTTTGATAATAATTGATGAAGAACACCGTTTCGGTGTACGTCAAAAAGAAAAATTTAAATCCTTACGTGCAGAAATTGATGTACTAACACTCACCGCAACGCCAATACCAAGAACATTAAACATGGCGCTGTCAGATTTACGCGAACTTTCCATCATTGCAACACCACCATCACGTAGATTAGCCGTTAAAACGTTTGTTAAAGAACGCAGTGATATTTTATTGAAAGAAGCGATGTTGCGTGAAATTATACGCGGTGGTCAGATTTTCTATCTGCACAATGAAGTCAAGACAATTGAAAAAGCAGCGCAAGAATTAGAAAAGTAATTACCAGAAGCGCGAGTTCAATTTGCACACGGACAAATGCCGGAAAAACAACTCGAATCGATTATGCAGGATTTTTATCATCGTCGTTTTAATGTGCTGGTGAGTACGACCATTATTGAAACAGGTATCGATGTACCCACGGCAAACACAATTATTATTAATCGCGCAGATAAATTTGGATTGGCACAACTTTATCAATTACGTGGTCGAGTAGGGCGTTCACATCATCGAGCGTATGCCTACTTAATTGTTCCGCCTCGTAAAGCCATGACCGCTGATGCGGTAAAGCGACTTGAAGCTATAGAAGCCTTGGAAGAACTAGGTATCGGTTTTACCTTAGCAACACATGATCTTGAAATAAGAGGTGCGGGCGAATTTCTTGGTGAAGGACAAAGCGGACATATTCAGGAGATTGGATTCGGTTTGTATATGGAATTACTCGATAGAGCAGTACAAGCGATGAAAGAAGGTAAACAACCGGAACTGGATCGGCCTTTGGATCATGGTGCCGAGATCGATTTACATGTTCCTGCATTAATTCCGGAAGATTTTCTACCCGATGTACATATGCGTTTGATTATGTACAAACGTATTGCCAGTGTAAAATCGACGGCTGAACTAAACGAATTAAAAGAAGAAATGATTGACCGTTTTGGATTATTGCCCGAAGCGGTTAGAAACTTATTTGAGATAAGTAAGCTCAAACAAAAAGCGCGGCCATTAGGTATTCGCAAGATTGATATAGGACTTAATGGCGGGCGCGTTTTCTTTGAAGAAAAGGCAACTATCGATCCTATGGGTATTATCCAACTTATTCAGTCTGATCCGGCACGATACAGGCTGGATGGACAGGATAAACTGAGGATAAATATGGATTTGCCAGATATAGAAGATCGACTACAAATACTGGAATATCTTTTTGATGAAATTACTTTGAAAAACGCGGCATAATATACCCATGATACTTGTAAATATGTTGTTCAGAGCGCGTCCGTTTTTATTCAGGACAAGGCGCGACGATGTCGCATGGCCACTCCCTGCAAAGAGGAGCAACGCCGTCATGGATAAAAACGGGCATGCTATGGATAGTGTATTTGCATGTATCATGGGTAACAACATGAATCTAATAAAAAGCTTATTTTTAGCAATATTCCTTATTTTTTCACATTCCGTTCTGGCAGAATCATGGTATCAGGTTGAAGTCATCGTCTTCGATAGACTCTATCCCAATCTGGATGGCGAACAATGGCAAAATGAAGAATTTAATATCCGAAACAACATGGTTGAATTGGAGCCAGCTACTTCTCAGGAATTTGCCTACAAAATTCTAAATGCCAGCCGTAATCGTCTTGGTGGTGTATATCGTGTTTTAAAATTATCCAGCGAATATCGACCTTTGTATCATGTATCGTGGCAACAGGAAGCAACCGAACGACGTGAATCACGTTATGTTCATATTCAAAAACTCGATGGTGAAGGAGTCATACCCGTTGCAGAAACTTCTGACTCCTCAGAAGAACCTGAATTTCTTGAAGAATTCAGTAGCATGCCTGATAGAATCATTGATGGTTCAATCCGAATCAGAAGTGGTTTCTATTTGCATGCCGATATTGATCTAACCTACTTCAAACAAATTCCAGCAGAAAACAAAGTTCTTCGTTCCAGTGAAGAATCATTTTCAGGTTTCGATAAAACTGTGATTAAACTAAAAGAAACTCGCAAGATTAAACTAAATGAAATTCATTACTTTGACCATCCGATGTTCGGCGTAATACTTCAGGTAAGTCGTTTAAGCAATTAATGTCTGCTATCGACTGCCACTTCAAATGATCGACGCAACACTTTATCTTAAGCATAAAAAGATGGAGTGTAACAATGACATACCGAACTCGGATAAATTATAGCGTTGCACAAAAAACAGAAATGTGGGACAGATGGCAACGAGGCGAAACGCTTAAGTCTATCGGTCGTGTATTTGACCGACATTCATCATCAATCTTCAAACAGTTATCACAGACAGGCGGTATTCGGCCACCACCTCAAAAGCGTTCAAGACTTGCATTAACACTTTCTGAACGCGAAGAGATATCACGCGGTGTTGTTCGTGGTCTTTCATTACGATGTATCGCGATACAACTTGGTCGTTCGCCTTCAACCCTTAGTCGAGAAATAAACCGTAATGGTGGACTGAAAGCCTATCGTGCTAATCAAGCCGATAAGGCTGCTTGGGATAGAGCACATCGACCAAAACGTTGTAAACTAGCACTACATCCAGGATTAAAATGCATCGTGGCAGCGAAACTACAAATGAATTGGTCGCCAGAGCAGATTGATGGCTGGTTAAAAACACACTATCCCTTTGATGAGAATAAACACGTGTCACATGAAACGATCTATCGCAGTTTATTTATTCAGGCTCGTGGCGTACTGAAAAAGGAGCTTCAACTGACTTTGCGCACGCAACGTGCCATTCGACGTTCTAAACATCACAGTATGAAAAATGAAGGCTTGGGTAAAATCTGCAATACCGTATCGATTCGTGAGCGACCGGCTTCAGTGGAAGATCGTGCGGTACCCGGTCATTGGGAAGGCGATTTGATTGCCGGCTCTAACAACAGTTACATTGCGACCTTAGTCGAACGCAAGACTCGTTATGTGATGTTAGTGAAGGTGCCCAGCAGAGAGACTGAAACGGTGATTAATGCACTCATTAAACACGCACATAAACTACCGACTGAATTATACAAATCCCTAACCTGGGACAGAGGTAAAGAAATGGCCGACCATCAACGTTTTACCTTAGCAACAGATATTGATGTTTACTTTTGTGACCCACAAAGCCCCTGGCAACGGGGTTCGAATGAAAATACAAATAGACTATTGAGACAATATTTTCCCAAACGAACTGATTTATCGGTACACTCTCAAAGAAAGCTTAATGCGGTGGCACGTCAATTAAATGAACGACCACGAAAAACATTAGAATTTGAAACACCGGCAGAACGTTTTAACGCATGTGTTGCATTGACCGGTTGAAGTGGCAACCCAAAGCGGACATAAATATTCAGGATGATTCATGAAAGCGTTTTCATATTTTTTTATCTTTTTTCTTGCTATTTACACTGTTTCTAGATTTATAGCATTAGGAATGGGTTACCTGTATGTTTATTGGATTAAGGCTTATGGCATGCCTAGTCGATTAATTGCTACATATGTTGAATATAGTTTTTATTATATTCCATACGCTTTATCTTTATTCTTAATTATTCGATTATTATTAATTATTAAAGCAAAACGTATAGCACTACCAAGTTGGTATGATAGATGGATTTATAAGTTAGGCTTAATTATTACAAGTTTTGTCTTATTGGCTTTACTTGGAACAATATTTTGTCTGTTAGCTTACTCTCCTGGTATTACAGGTGTCCCATTAGGTATTGTTCTAAAGTACTCTGGGTTTATAGCGACCTTAATAATTCTAGTTTGTGAAATAACATCTATTCGTTCTTTTATTAAGAATAGAAACGTAATTTAAAATGTCCGCTTCTGGCCGAAAGGAGAACGAATTTGAATAACCTGATAAAATTAACCGCTAACGACCCAAAGCAGACATTATAAAAATAGATAATCATTAATATAATTTTGAAATTATGGAAACAGAAATAATAAATTTTCTCCAGGAAATAAAGTTTCTTCTTATGCTGATCTTAGGAATTGTTTCCATACTTTTTTTATATTTAGCAACTAAAGAAATTAGTAGGATATTTATTACACGAACCATTAACAGAGATAATGTTATTAATTTTATGGCTTCAGAGCTATATGACAAAGAAGATTTTTTAGAATTAGAGAAATATTGTAATGAAAAGCTGGGTAAGCACCCGAACAATCCTTATGTAGTATATTGGTTGGCTCGTGCACATTTAAAACTTAATAACTTTAATTCAGCATTAGAAATGTTTAAAAAAGTTAAGGAATTAGAAGAAGGCTGGGATGATTCTGTTGATCCTTATATTGAGAAAATCAACAACACATCATTACCATAAAATGTCCGCTTCTGGCCGTTATGAGACTAAAAATAAATTATGATAAAATTAAGTCCGGTTTCGACCCAAAGCGGGAGG
>JBFIIJ010000188.1:0-5275 GCA_041601315.1 Gammaproteobacteria bacterium | reverse complement strand
GGAAATACTTTCACGCTTTTCAATCGTTTGTTGGACTAAAACATTTAAAGCTGCACTGCTGATTTCGGACTGGCGAGTCGTCGAACCTACACCAGCAACTAATTCACCATAAGTATCCTGATATGAGGCTGATCCATTTAATAATAAACGACTTGACTGAAGATCACCGAGCAATAATCCATTGCGATTGTCCCCATCGGCTCCTGTATTATTCTGAATAACAAAGACATCACCATTCGCTGGTACACCGGAAATAGTAAATGTCGCGTTACCAGCAGAAGCAATCGTAAATTGCTTACCTGCATTTTCTGTAGCAGGGTTATATGCCAAAGTACCCCCAGATGAAATATCGTAACGATTATTTGTTGCATCAAACGTTAACGTAATATTTGCACCTAATGGCAGACCTGTTGTTGATGAAATATTCACATCAGAAATTGCCGCATTGCCAAGATTCGTAGGAATGCCCGATCCATTTGTTGCTACTCCACCTTTAAGTGGCCCAGCAATCGCAACTTTTCTTGGATCAGAAATCAAAACCGAAATGTCACTTGCACCATTAATTGTTGGACGAACAATATATTGATCATTAACTGCCGCACCTGCTGTTATGGTTAATGTAAAACCATCAACTGCCGGTGTCGTGTAGGGTGAAGTACCGCCAGTATTAATTGCGGTTGTCGTAGAATCACTCAATCGTGTTAATGTGTAAAGATTACCACCATTAAATGTCAGGTTATAATCACTATCAGACAGTGCCGAAGGATCGGTTATTACTGACGTTACATTATTTGGGGCAGCACCTAATGCAGTAACACTGGGTGTACCGACGGCAAAGAAAGTTGTATTAACATCACCATCAAGACTTACTCCCAATCGATGCTGATCATTAAAGGTATCAGCCAAACCAATCGCTAATCGGCCTAATGCATTTTTAGCGGGTTCTAACATTTCTGATTGAAAATTTATTTGCCCACCCAAAGAACCACCGCTGATGCTATCGGTAATAATACTGGAACTGAATTTACCCGTTAAAGATATTTCATAATGTCCTTCATAAGATTCAGTAACTCCGAGCGTACTTGCCGTTTGACCAATGACTAATGGTTGTCCCTTACCTATAAAAACATTTAAAGAACCGTCACTTTGTTCAACCGTATTAACTGCGACTAATTCTGCTAAATCAAGTATTAATAACTCACGTTGATCTAATAAATCATTAGGCGGTTGACCTCCTGAAATTCCCGATGCTGCGACAATACTTGTATTAATTTCCGCGATTGATTTAGCAATAGTATTAATGTCAGAGATATTTTCACTAAGCTGAACTTTAACTTCATTACCAAGATCAGAAAGGCGACTATCCAAAAACTGAAACCGGGCAGCTAAAGACTCAGCTTCACTAATCATGACTTGTCGTGCTGTTGATGATGAAGGCAGATCATTGACATCCTGAATAGAAGCAAAGAAATTTTGCAAACTTGGACTCAATCCTGTTTCCTGATCAGCCAGCATATTATCAACTCGACTTGCAAGCGTTAGAAAAGCATTTATATCACTTGAACTTGATGTGCTTGTACGTAGCTGTGATGTCAAAAATTGATCAGTAATCCGTTTAACGGTTAATGATTCAACACCTGTACCAAGATATCCTGCACCAGTGAATTGTGCAGGACGCGCTACCAATTCTACTCTTTGCCGACTATATCCTTCTGTATGAACATTGGAAATATTGTGACTCACTGTCGCCAAACTACGTTGTGCAACCAGTAATCCACTAACAGCTGAGTTTAATATCGACATGATTTATTTATTCTCATAATATTCTTATGTTTAAATCGCTTCACGTTGAACAATGTCAATTACTTTATTGGCATATTGCGGATCGGTAGCATAACCTGCATCCTGCAATGCTTTGATATACGCTTCACCGTTATCATTATTTTTTAACGCAGTGCGATATCGATCATTGCTTTTGATGAAATCAACATAATCTTCAAAGCTCTGCTGATAAGAGTCATATACTTTAAAGTTTGAAAATTCACGTTTGGCTTTACCATCAACATATTCTAATGAACTTACATTGACATATTTTCCATCCCAACGTTGATCTGCTTTTATACCGAATAAGTTATGACTGCTTCTACCATTGCCATGTTGAATTACTTTATTTCCCCAACCTGTTTCCAAAGCCGACTGGGCTAATAGTATATTTGCTGGAATACCCAGTTTTTCCGCAGCAGATTCTGCGTAGGGTCGCATTGCATTAATATATTCTTCAGGCGTTTGAAATTTATCTTCTTGCGATTTTATATCAGTAGACAGTTTTAACATTGTTCGTTGGAAATTAACTCTCTCAGGTAATGAGTTTAATTTTCCTGAACTTTCAATATCGTTATTTTTTTGTCCCAGTTGTCTGATAAGACTGTCGGCAATACCAAAGATTCTTTTTTCAGACAGATCCAAAGCCATTTGTTGGTCCATCATATCCTGATATAAACGTGATTGATCAGAGTCAAACATTCCATCACTAAGGTTCGCATCACGCATTTGCTTTAGCATCATCTTCATAAAGAATGCTTCAAATTGATTAGCAACTTCTTCAAGTGCTTCAGGCGATGATTTTTTAGCAGCTAGTTTAAGTTTATGTAAACCGCTAAAATCGGTATATATTTTTGCGCTAGAAAGATCGTTTTCCATATTATTTATTTAAGCCATTTATTAAATAACGATGAGCTCAGCTCTAAGTGCACCTGATTCTTTTAATGCTTCCAGTATTGCTACCAAATCTCCAGGAGCGGCACCTACCTGATTAACAGCACGAACAAGATCATCCAGAGACACACCGGGATTAAATAGAAACATACGATTATTTTCTTGCTCAATGGATATATCAGATGAAGGTACAACCGTTGTTGTACCGTCAGAAAATGCACCAGGTTGACTAATAATTGGATCCTCAGTAATCGTTACAATCAAACTGCCATGTGATACGGCAGCTTCATCAACAGTTACATGCTGACTAATAACAACAGTGCCTGTTCTTGAATTAATGATCACACGCGCTGGTGCAGATCCAGGTTCAAAGGTAATGTTTTCTAACAATGATGCAAACGCAACACGTTGATTATAATCTTCTGGAGCAGTCACACTTACCGATGTGCCATCAATTGCCTGTGCCGTACCTAAACCAATCCATTCATTTATTGCATCTGCCATACGGTTTGAAGTAGTAAAATCAGGACGATGTAAATTAAGAACGATTGATCCTGCTTGACCAAAAGACGACGGCACGGAACGTTCAACAATGGCGCCATTTGGAATGCGACCGGCACTTGGAACATTAACTGAAATACTGGAACCATCATCAGTTGCTATACCGAAACCACCAACAACAACATTACCTTGCGCTATCGCATAAATATTTCCATCGATACCTTTTAAAGGTGATATCAATAAACTGCCACCACGTAAACTTTTCGAGTTACTTAAAGATGACACGGTGATATCGATCTGCTGTCCTGGTTTAGCAAACGGAGGAAGCGTGGCATGAATTACAACAGCTGCGACATTCTTTAACGACGTTGGCACGGTATCTAAAGAAATACCAAACTGTTTTAACATGCTTTGCAAACTCTGCGTGGTAAAAGGCGTAGAAGTATCACCTGTACCATCAAGACCAACTACCAGACCATAACCAATTAACTGGTTATCACGTACTCCTGCAATATTGGCGAGATCTTTAATTCGTTCTGCATTAACAACTGAAGACTCACAAAGAAATAAAAAGATAAAAATTATTTTTAGTATTTTCATTTTATGAATCTCTATTAAAAAGGCATAAAAGGACTATTAAAGAAACGTGCTAACCAACCATTTTTATTAGAATCAGCAATAGCACCTTCACCAGTATAATTAATCGTTGCATCAGCAATCTGACTAGACTTAACAGTATTGTTAGTCAATATATCTACCGGACGAACAATGCCGGATAGTTGTACATATTCAACACCGTTATTTATCGTGACGCGTTTTTCTCCGCGTACGATTAAATTTCCATTAGGTAAAACTTCCACGACGGAAACAGGTATATTGCCAGTTAAAAGATTACTTTGTTCCGCTGACCCATCACCACCTAGTGAATGATCTGAACTTAAACTTGAACCTAGATTCAAATCTTGCGTTGCTGATAATGGTGTAAATTTTGGCAAACTAAATTCCGGTGTTGCTCCTAATATCGTTGGGTTTGTGATCGTACTTGTCGCTGATTTAGTTACGTCTGTCGTTGCGGCTTTTTGTGCTGTAGTCACTTCATTCAAAACCACCGTCAAAATATCGCCGACTCTACGTGCTTTTAAATCTTCAAATAAGCGTGTATCAAAACCGGGTTTATAGATAGAACCGTTTGATTCAGGCTCCACAGGCGGCAATGTTGGTCGTACAGCGGCAAAGGCAGGATCACGCTTTGCCTGTGTTTGGCAAGCAGAAGTTAAAGACAAAGAACATAACACCATGAAAACTATATAAAACTTAAACTTTACTGGATGTTTATTCATTATTTCACTCACTTTTAAAGATTGTTACTAGCGTATTGCAACATTTGATCCGAAGTTGATATTGCTTTTGAATTCATTTCATAAGCGCGCTGGGTTTCGATCATATTGACCAATTCTGCGACGACATTCACATTGGAGCTTTCTAACGATCCTTGTAACGTTCTTCCTAAACCAGTCAGTCCAGGTGTGCCTGTTGTTGCTGAACCACTCGCAGCAGTTTCTTTTAATAAATTATCACCTACCGGTTGTAAACCAGCCGGGTTAATAAAGTCGGCTATCTGGATAGAACCTATTTGAGTAGGAGCGGTACTGCCGGCAACCAATGCACTAACAACACCATCTTCTCCTATACTTACACTTATTGTATTAGCAGGAACAGTTATTGCCGGCTGTAAAACATACCCATTAGCTGTCACAACTTGTCCCTGAGAACTCAATTGAAAAGTGCCATCACGTGTATAAGCAGTACCACCATCTGGCATTAATATTTCAAAAAAGCCATTACCGGTTATCGCAATATCCAACGGGTTTTCCGTCTGAATAATGTTTCCCTGACTATAAAATTTTTGCGTCGATGTCGTTTTGACACCTGTACCAACCATTAACCCTGAAGGTATTTCCGTATTTTGTGAGGATTGTGCACCAGGTTGTCTTACTGTTTGATACAAGAGATCATTAAATACGGGTCTTGAATATTTATAACCCGTCGTATTTACATT
>JBFIIJ010000187.1:0-5291 GCA_041601315.1 Gammaproteobacteria bacterium | reverse complement strand
CTGAAAAGTCACCTGTCATTAGCGGTGGTGAAAAAGGATTACATCGCCTGCAAGGTATCGGTGCTGGTTTTATTCCAGATGTCCTTAACACTGACATTCTGGATGGCACTATTCTGGTATCAGAAGAAGATGCCTTTGAAATGGCGCGTCGTTGTTCAAAAGAAGAAGGCATCTTTGTCGGAATTTCGTCTGGCGCAACTCTGGCGGCGGTCAAGCATAAAGAAGATGATATGGTTTCCGGCAGCCGAGTACTTATTTTTAGCTATGATTCTGGCGAAAGGTATTTATCAATTGAAGATTTATTCTAAACTATACTGATAATTCTTTAATTTCGATTAAAAAATATGATTAAAACACTTATTTCTGATCTATGTCGTCCAGCGAAAACAGTTGATACGGATACAACCATAGAAAATATTCTCTACGATATCGATTGGAATTCGGTTCCCTGTGTTGTTGTCGTTGATAACGACAAAAATGTAATTGGCATTATCTCTGAACAGGACATGGTTTATGCAGAATCTATCGGTATTAAAAAGAGTGATTTAAAAGCATGGGAAGTCTGTACAAAAAACCCTGTCAAGATTGCACCAGAAGACACGCTACGTGGCGCAATACAACTGATGGTAGAAAACAAGGTTAACAACGTACTGGTAATGACCGGAGATTATCTTGAAGGTGTTATAACAAGCTTTGATGTATTGAAGGAACTCATCAAAAGCGAATAGCAATATCATCTTCAATGATGATTCAATTAGTAATTCTAATTAATATAAACCCGAGATAGTTAAAGATTCTACTATCCCGGGTTTAAAAACTAAAAGAACTCCTTACTTGTTCTTGGTGAAGTAATCCACGGGTCATCCATAGGTGCCATTTCCTGCTTTGGTTTTAAACAAAGACCCATTGCTAAATTATAAGCAAGAACAGAATTATCTATACGATTCTTCCATACAAATTGAATTGCCTGAAATGCACGATGCTTCATACTATCTGCAACATTTGCACTTTCAATTAACTCCAGTACATCCTGAAGCACAACACCACGACGATAAGTATCCGCTGCTTGATAAGCATCTTTAGCGAATAACTCACATGAACCTGCTGTGAAGTTACGGGTTGTATAATCAATACCCTGTCCCATTGCGGGCTGAGTTATGAATAACAACCATACTATTAAATTGGCAATTCTACTTTTGTATTTCATCTTACTATCTCATGTATCTGAGCCTCCGGTTTTGGTTTGGTTAAATTAAAATTTACTTGCCTCCGTTCAGCAATCGCTCTTGCGCATCCATGCGCCCGCGACATACCGTAAATCCTGTACATAAAAAAAAAGCCGCGGGTTTATCACCTGCGGCCTTTTATGAATTACTAAAAATCTTGTTATGTTAGATCATTAAAATCCATTGACGCACAGGTGCACGTAACCGCCACACATATAGGTGCGGTGCCAAATAAATACCTGTTTTGTCAGTCTGTTCGTTTTCATGGGGACGCGATACTCTGCCTCTTTTAATTTAATGTCAAGCTTCTAACCTGGGAAATATCTCTTTAAACACTGGTTTTCAAGCCATATTCCATATTTTAGTACACCAACCGATGGGAAAGTTCCATGTCAATAAAGCTTGTAAGTGATTTTTTACTTGGGTTTTCTTCCATATTTTTCCCATAATTCTTTTGCAAGCATTCTGGCTTTTTCAAGTTCTTCTGCTTTCATATGTGTCGCAATTTCATCCCGTAATAATTCTGCCGGCTTATAACCCGCAACAGCGACAATACCAACCCAGGCATATGCCTGAATGTAATCTTGATTAACGTTTTCACCCAGGTAGTACATCGTTCCTAATTTATATTGTTCCATAATATGTTTATCTTTCGCTGCATTGGTAAACCATGCTAATGCTTCTGTATCACCTTGTGGAACACCTATATTTTTTTTATACAGGCTACTCAGGTTGCTTTGCGATGGGATATACCCTTTATCGGCGGCTTTACGATACCACTCAATAGCAACCGTATAATCTTTATCTACGCCACGACCATTCTCATACATCACACCTAAATCATGTTGTGCATTTACCCAATCTTTATCTGCTGCTTTGCGATACCATTTAATTGCTTCCTTGTAGTCCTGTTTAACACCTATACCATCATGAAACATATACCCAATATTTGCTTCTGCTTCAGGGTTTCCTTGTACTGCAGATTTACGTGCCCATTTCATTCCTTCCCAATAATCTCGATTTACTCCCAAACCTAACATATAAAGTTGAGCAAGCCTGATTTGAGATTCAGCCACACCCTTTTCTGCGGCCTTGCTATACCATATTGCTGCTTCGGTATAATTTCGTTCAACACCTTGAGCTCGCTCATACATTAACCCTAAAATATTTTGAGCTCTAACATCTCCTGATTCTGCTAACACAGAAATTTTCTTAAATGCAGTTTCATAATCACGATTTTTGTACATATCAAAAGCAAGGTCATATTCTGACTGACCACAAGCTGTGAGTACAACAAATAGAATTAATGAAAATAAGTGCTTCATAAAAATATAATGTATAAATAATTGAAAATATAAGATGTTAAAAACATCATATTAAGGATTAAAATGCATTGTCCATAAAAGACACTACCTCTTAATATTTTTATTATCAATAGATTAGAAAAAATTATAAACACCCTAATTTTATAAAATTTAATTCTTTTTGAATTTTATAACTTTTGACATAGATCAATTTATCTTACAAAACGACTTTTATACTAATCAGTAGCATTGGTTGCAATAATAATTAATTTGGTTTATTGCACAAATAATCAGTATGTAATCTTTCTAATAGAAAAGGAAATATGCCTACATTAAAACAGATTCGTTTCGGTGCATTAGTTCGCGAAATAACAATGCATCAAGAAGAACTTAGTTATAATGATTTGGCTCCGGAAATTAAACAGGACCAATATGGCGAAGACCTTGTTTACCGCCCTTCCAAACTTTCATTACGATCAATTGACGTATATCGACTGGTTCAACCCTATTTGAAGGTACGCTTAATCGAGCAAGTCAAAGCTGTATTACCTCTTGCTATTTATCTCATCTTATTTCAATTGTTAATACTACGCCAAAACGTTACTGATTCGTGGATTATTACTGCCGGTTTAATGTCTGTCATTGTTGGTCTTATGTTATTCATGGAAGGATTGAAAGTCGGGCTTATGCCTTTTGGTGAAACAATCGGTAATATTCTGCCCTCAAAAACAAAATTATCAACGGTATTATTTATTGTCTTTTTACTTGGTATTGGCGTTACATTTGCTGAACCTGCAATTGGTGCGCTTAAGGCAGCAGGTGCAATAGTCAATGTCGAACAAGCGCCTTATTTATATTCACTTTTAAACAGATGGTCTGAAATTCTTGTACTCATGGTAGGTATTGGTGTCGGCCTTGCTGCCGTATTAGGGACGCTTCGTTTTATTTATGGATGGAGTTTAAAGCCATTAATTTATATGTCATTGATACCTACCATTGGTTTAACACTCTATATCATGACTGACAACGAACTGAGTAAAATGTTGGGTCTTGCATGGGATTGTGGTGCGGTTACAACGGGCCCCGTTACTGTGCCATTGGTCCTGTCTCTTGGAATAGGAATTGCAACAGCAGCTGGGAAAGGCCGGTCTTCATTATCCGGCTTTGGCATTGTCACACTTGCATCGTTATTTCCCATTGTTGCAGTAGAGATCCTTGCTATTTTTGTTTCCTTTGTTGAAACACCACAAATGATTATTAGTGAAGCTGCCGCTATCAGTAATTTATCAACTTCATTAAATTGGTATGAGAAAACACCTTATCTTGAATTATTATCCGGTATTCGCGCCATTGTTCCACTAGTAATATTTTTAATATTTATTCTTATATTTATTCTTAAAGAAAAAATAAGACACCCTGGCACGATCACTTATGGAATAACCTTGTCTGTTGTAGGCATGATTATTTTTAATATCGGTTTGAGTTATGGTCTTGCAAAACTTGGTAGTCAATCAGGTGGTTTGGTACCGGGAGCATTTACACAGATCGAACTTGTCAGCGACTCGCCTTTATATAGCCTTACCTTAGGCATATCCATTGCACTCATATTTGCATGGATACTTGGTTTTGGAGCAACGCTTGCTGAGCCAGCACTCAACGCCTTAGGCATGACCGTTGAAAACTTGACTAACGGCGCATTCAGAAAAAAATTATTAATGCATGCTGTTTCATTTGGCGTTGGTTTTGGTATATCCATAGGTATTATAAAAATCATTTATTCCATACCAATTGCCTATATTGTTGTTCCAGGTTACCTGATTGCCATTGTTTTAACCTACCTGTCTACAGAAGAGTTTGTCAATATTGCATGGGATAGCGCGGGAGTAACAACAGGACCTGTGACAGTTCCATTGGTATTGGCAATGGGACTAGGGTTTGGCGAAGCAGTTGGGGCGATTGAAGGATTTGGCATTTTATCCATGGCATCAATTGGCCCTATTATTTCAGTTATGGCAACAGGACTATGGATACAATGGAAAGTGAGAAAACGTCGACAGAGTGAATATGACACCTTAAATACTATCGAAGGAGCTCAATCATGAGTAAGCACAATATCATTGTGTTAACAGATGTTGCATTAATTACCTGTATTGTTCAAAAAGGTTCGGCAGATGTAATTGTGAATGCTGCACAAAATGCAGGAGCACAAGGTGCCACAGTTTTTTACGCCCGAGGCGGAGGAGTTAGAGAGAGGTTAGGACTATTGGGTATCGCTGTTGAAGTAGAAAAGGAAGTTGTTAATATTGTTGTCGCAACAGATCAAATCGATCGCATATTTGAAAAAATATACCTTGCTGGAAATCTGGATACACCAGGCATGGGCTTTATGTATGTTACTCCGCTGGAAAAAGCAGCTACTTATATTCCAAAAGAAATTGAAGATAAATTAGCGAGTGACATTACAGAGTCAATCTAAATATTGAAATAATATGATGATGAACAAATCAAACTTTAACAGCGGCAAATTAATTACTTGTATATTACCAAAAGGGCTTGCCTTGCCGATTTTAAAAAAGTTAAAAGAAGAAAAAGGAATTAATAGAGCAAATATTAATTCAGCTCGAGGCATGGGAAAAATAACACCTCTTGCATATCGTGGCATTGGCGATCAAGCCGAAAAAGAATTGTTAAATATTATTGTTAGCCAGGATCAGGCAGATGAAATATTTAACTATATTTATGATGAAGCCGATATAAATAG
>JBFIIJ010000186.1:0-5315 GCA_041601315.1 Gammaproteobacteria bacterium | reverse complement strand
TTAATTTAGATTATCTATGTATAGATGTCGTCGCTCTGGACTTCCTGTCCTCTCGCGACATGACCGCCATGGATGGCGGAAATATCGAAAATGCAGGAGCAATTTTCGATGACAGTACATCCTGTAAATAAAAAAACCGGCATTAAGCCGGTTTTAGTAAATTAGTTTTGTAAGTTTTTAAAGTGCTCTTACGTGATTATTCAAGCGTGATTTATGTCTCGCCGCTTTATTTTTGTGAATAATCCCTTTAGTGACCATAGCATCAATAATAGGCGACGCTACTTTATAAGCATTTTGCGCTGCTTCTTTATCATTCGCTTCGATAGCATTGGTTACTTTCTTGATATGGGTACGAAGCATGGAACGTTGACTCGCGTTATGCAGACGTAATTTTTCAGACTGACGCGCTCGTTTTTTTGCAGATGCAATATTTGCCACTCTTAAACTCCTGAATTCATTCTTTAAAGGCGCGGTATCATGAGGATATTAGGGCAATTTGTCAATGTTTCGGTTTGGTCAGTATATTATATGAGTTATCAAGCCCTTACTTGCTTTACGGCGATTTGACCGCACATGCTTCTTCCATCAGAGCTTGGGCTATGATTGCAGTCGCGAGCACGCTCAAATCACTGCAAACCGGCGTAATCATCTTGCTGACTCATGTAATATGCTGACCTTGATATGATATGCTACTAAAAAAAACTAGATAATATTAAGTAAAAACAATTAGATAGATGATATATTTGACGATTAATATCGATTATGGAACAGAGTAATGAGCCGTAAACTACTCAAATCGACCTTTACTGTTGGTGCTATGACCACAATTTCACGCGTATTTGGTTTAATACGTGATGTTGTTATCGCTCGTCTATTCGGAGCAGGCGCAGAGGTGGACGCCTTTATTGTGGCGTTTCGAATCCCGAATTTCTTGCGTCGTTTGTTTGCTGAAGGGGGTTTTTCACAAGCGTTTGTCCCTATTTTGGCTGAATATAAAGAACAACGAGATGATGCGGCTGTGAAGGCATTAGTCGATCAAACTTCAGCAAGCTTGGGGTTGGTTTTATTTCTAGTGACTTTAGTTGGTGTTATTGCTGCGCCAATTCTTATAATGATTTTCGCTTCTGGCTTTGATGATGCCAAACATGTCATGGCGACGGATATGTTGAGAATTACTTTCCCCTATATCCTGTTTATTTCTTTAACTGCGTTTGCTGCCAGTATTTTGAATACTTATAAACAGTTTGCCGTTCCCGCGCTTACGCCAGTTTTGTTGAACCTTTCTTTGATTGCTTGCGCTATCTGGTTGGCACCAATGATGGAAATTCCAATTGAAGCATTGGCCTGGGGTGTCTTGATTGCTGGTATTACTCAGTTATTATTTCAATTTCCTTTTTTACTTCGCTTGAAACTTTTTCCGCGTCCTGGCTTACATAAAGACAAGCAAGGTGTTGGTCGTATTTTAAAGTTAATGTTGCCGACCTTATTTGCCGTATCAATTGTTCAAATTAATTTATTGATAGATACTATTTTTGCTTCTTATCTGGCTGACGGTAGTATTTCCTGGTTGTATTATTCTGATCGTATGGTCGAATTCCCTTTGGGTGTTTTTGGAATTGCATTAGCCACAGTGTTACTACCGAACTTATCCAGCGAACATGCAAAGAAAGCGACAGAAAAATTCTCCAGCACTCTTGATTGGGCTTTGCGCTGGGTATTTTTGATAGCGACACCTGCTGCAGTTGGCCTGGCTGTACTTTCTGTACCTTTATTAGCAACTTTATTTCAATATGATGAATTTACCGCTTATGCCACCATTATGTCGGGTAAAAGCTTATTGGCTTATTCGTTAGGTTTACCCGCTTTTATTTTGATAAAGATTTTTGCTACCGGTTTTTTTTCCAGACAGGACACGAAGACACCAGTGAAGGTGGGAGCCATCGCTATGATTTCGAATATCGGGTTTAACTTTATATTCGTCGGTATTTTTCAGCATGCTGGTCTGGCATTGGCAACCTCGTTGTCTGCATGTTTGCAGGCTTTATTGTTATTTTATTTATTAAGAAAAGAAGGGGTTTATCTTCCTGTTACTGGCTGGTTTAAGTTTAGTGTGCAAATTATCGTGGCTGTTGTTGCGATGGCATTGTTAATATTGAAATTTGTTGCATTACCTGAACAATGGTTTGCCTGGGGAATGTTTCAAAGAGCAGGGATGTTGTCATTGTGGATAGTTATTGGCGTTGCTTGTTATTTCTCGGTGCTTTGGATAACAGGACTTCGTTGGCAAAACATGACAGCGCAGCGTTGATCGGTATAATCCACGGGTTTGAATGAAATATGCAATTTATTCGGGGACTGCATAATTTACAGCGACAACGAAAAAGTTGTGTCGCGACGATTGGTAACTTTGATGGTGTGCATTTGGGTCATCATGCTGTGTTGGATCAGGTTAAGGAAAGTGCAAAAAACGCGGGTTTATTATCAACTGTCGTTATTTTTGAACCACAACCAATTGAATATTTCTCACCTGATAAAGCGCCGTCACGGTTAACGCGTTTAAGAGAAAAACTGCAGCAGTTTGCCGAGCATGATATTGATCGTGTTGTTTGTCTTAGATTCGATGAGAACATGGCAAATTTATCGGCAGCCGAGTTTGTTGATGATATTTTGTTGAATGCATTAACAGTGAAGAAATTAATTATTGGCGATGATTTTCGCTTTGCTAAAAATAGAGAAGGCGATTATCAGTATTTGCTTAATGTAGCGGAAGAGAAGAATTTTGAAGTGAGTATGACGCATTCATTCACTTCGGACTCAGAGCGTGTAAGTAGTACTTTGATACGTCAGGCACTTGCCAATGGTGACATGAATAAGGCGACGCGATTACTTGGACGTCCTTATCGAATTAGTGGACGTGTTGTACATGGTGATAAACGTGGACGCGAGCTTGGCTTTGCTACAGCCAATATAGAACTACACCGATATTTATCTCCAGTTAAAGGTATCTTTTCTGGTCGAGTGTATGGGATTAGTGAACACGCATTGGACGCCGTTGTTTATGTTGGCTCAAGA
Source organism: Gammaproteobacteria bacterium (assembly GCA_041601315.1). Taxonomy (GTDB): domain Bacteria; phylum Pseudomonadota; class Gammaproteobacteria; order Eutrophobiales; family Eutrophobiaceae; genus UBA7359. The sequence goes on along the minus strand of JBFIIJ010000186.1, from coordinate 2,243 downwards.
CCATTGTACGAAGGCAAACGTGTTATTCTTGAAGTTCATCTACTGGATTTTAATGATGATTTGTATGGTCGTCATTTGCAGGTTGAACTGATTGAAAAATTACGCGGAGAGGGTGATTTTAGTTCGGAAGAAGAATTAGTAGAGCAAATTCACAAGGATATTGAAAGTGCCAAGCAGAGTCTCAGGGCAGAGTTTGAAATTAAATAATTTAATTAACTAAGTAAGAATATTTAATAAGAAATGACGATTTATAAAGACACACTTAATTTACCTAAGACAGACTTTCCGATGAAAGCGAATCTTGCCCAGCGCGAACCGGAAATGTTGAAGCGTTGGTATGAAAATGATCTCTATGGACAGATTCGAGAGAAGCGAGAAGGTGCGAAAAAATTTATTTTGCATGATGGTCCTCCTTATGCGAATGGCGATATTCATATCGGCCATGCTGTAAATAAAATTCTTAAAGATATTATTGTTAAGTCACAAGGCCTAAATGGTTTTGATGCACCGTATGTTCCGGGTTGGGATTGTCATGGCTTACCGATTGAGTTGATGGTTGAAAAGAAAATCGGTAAAGCGGGCGTAAAAGTTGATGCCGATAAATTTAGAAATGCGTGTCGTGAATATGCTTTAAAACAAGTCGATAAACAACGTGCTGATTTTAAACGTTTAGGTGTGCTTGGTGATTGGGACAATCCTTATTTAACGATGGATTTTAAAACCGAGGCGAATATTGTTCGTTCTTTGGGGAAAATAATTTCTGCCGGCCATTTGCATAAAGGTGTTAAGCCTGTGCATTGGTGTACCGAATGTGGTTCAGCATTAGCAGAAGCAGAAGTTGAACATGAAGATAAAACATCTCCGGCTATTGATGTACGATTTCGTTGTGTAGATCAATCTGCTGTACTTAAAAGTTTTGATATAGAAACGTGTATTGACTCTGTTTCGATTGTTATCTGGACGACAACCCCATGGACATTGCCTGCTAATCAGGCTGTTGCAGTTAATGCTGAATACGATTATGTATTGGTAGAAGTAGGTAATGAGGCTTTAATACTTGCTGAAGGTTTACATAAAGACGTGATGTCACGTTGTGGTATTGAAGACTTCAATGTTATCGCAATTTGCAAAGGTGATAAGCTTGAAGGCTTAAAGTTTAAACATCCTTTTTATGATCGCGTTGTACCCGTTATTTTAGGTGAGCATGTTACCTTGGAAGCAGGTACGGGTGCTGTACATACCGCGCCGGGTCATGGTCAAGACGACTATGTTGTTGGTCAACGGTATGGTTTAGAAGTTGATAACCCTGTTGGTGATAATGGTTGTTTCTTACCGAATACAGAATTGTTTGCGGGAGAGCATGTCTTTAAAGCAAATGCATTAGTATTAAATGTCTTGGAAGAAAAGGACGCTTTATTGCATCAAGAAAATTTATTGCATAGCTATCCTCATTGCTGGCGCCATAAAACACCGATTATTTTTCGTGCGACACCACAATGGTTTATTAGCATGGATGGAAACGGATTACGTAGCCAGGCATTAAAAGCAATCAAAGATGTTAATTGGCAACCGTCATGGGGTGAAGAACGTATTCACGGCATGATCGAAAATCGCCCAGACTGGTGTATCTCACGTCAACGTACTTGGGGTGTGCCTATTGCTGTCTTTATCGATCGTGAAACTCAAGAGCCACATCCGGACACAGCTAACTTGATTGAAAAAGTAGCTTTGCTTATTGAAGAAAAAGGAATCGATGCATGGTTTGATTTAGATACGGCAACTTTGCTTGGTGATGATGCAGAAAAATACAGCAAGGTGATTGATACTTTAGATGTCTGGTTTGATTCAGGTGTAACTCATGAAACTGTATTAAATGCTGATGAACGTTTAAGTGCGCCTGCTGATCTTTATCTTGAAGGTTCCGATCAACATCGCGGTTGGTTTCAATCGTCACTGCTTACATCAGTTGCGATCAACAATGGTGAAGCACCGTATAAAAACGTAGTCACGCATGGTTTTACTGTTGATGCAAAAGGCATGAAAATGTCAAAGTCGAAAGGTAATGTTGTTGCTCCACAAAAAGTAATGAACGCGTTAGGCGCGGATGCACTTCGTTTGTGGGTTGCGGCAACCGACTATCGAAGTGAGATGAGTGTGTCGGACGAAATATTGAAACGAACATCAGATGCGTATCGACGTTTTCGCAATACAGCACGTTATCTTTTAATGGCGGCGCGGATCAC
>JBFIIJ010000185.1:0-5318 GCA_041601315.1 Gammaproteobacteria bacterium | reverse complement strand
GTAAAAATAGATTTATTTCCTGATGACGTTTATATCTTTACGCCAAAAGGAAAAATAATGGAATTACCAAATGGTTCTACCGCTGTCGATTTTGCATATGCAATTCATAGTGATGTTGGTAACCGTTGTGTTGGCACAAGAATTAACAGGAAGTTATTTCCGCTCGGTACACAATTAGCCAGTGGGCAAACCGTTGAAATTATCACCGCAAACAGCGGTCGACCTGATCCGGCATGGTTAAACTTTGTTGTCACTGCTAAAGCACGAACACAAATCAGACACTTCCTGAAAAACCTTCAACACAGTGAAGCTATTGCATTGGGAAAACGTTTGTTGAACCGCGAACTCGAACCTTTCGCGTACACTTATCAGGATATCAGTGAAGCTGATATGCAATATTTATTTTCTGAAAATAAAGTCCAAAGTGAAGACGAGCTTTTTCAGGAAATAGGATTAGGTAACAAGTTTGCACCCTTGGTCGCAAGACAATTAGTTGCATTTGAAAAACTAACCAAACAAAACGATAAAAAAGTTAATACAAATGAAGCCAGACCTCTTTCCATTAAAGGTACGGAAGGCATGGTTGTCAGTTTTCCAAAATGTTGCTATCCAATACCCGGCGATCCGATTCATGGTTTCATCACTTCAGGTCGAGGCATTGTTGTACATCGACAAAGTTGTAAAAACATTGCTGAATATCAAAACCACCTTGAGAAATGGGTTCATGTTGAATGGGAAGCAGAAGTGAAACGTGAATTCAGAGTGCGCATCAGTATGAATGCCAGTAATCAGCGTGGTGTACTTGCTACAGTTTCATCTACTATTTCTGATGCAAGAGCAAATATTGTCAATGTCGTTATGAAAGATCGAGATGATCGGTATACTACTTTACGATTTATTATTGAAGTAAAAGATCGAGTTCATTTAGCCAACGTCATGCGAAAGATCAGAGCGCTTAAAAGTATTTCTCAAATTACACGAGCTTAAATAACAACATACCAAACTATTATTGAGGGGAAAATAATGCAAAAAGAAATTATATCGACCAAGGATGCACCACAAGCTATTGGTACTTATTCACAAGCAGTTAAAGTAGGAAATACGGTTTATCTTTCCGGTCAAATTCCATTAATACCGGAAACAATGGAGTTAATTGAAGGTGATATGCGCGCTCAAATTACACAAGTGTTTGATAATCTAACCGCTGTTGCGACAGCTGCTGGTGGCTCGTTGGCAGATATTAGTAAACTCAATATTTTTCTGACCGACTTATCTCACTTTCCCCTGGTTAATGAAATCATGGCGAATTATTTTTCTGAGCCCTACCCTGCACGTGCAGCAATTGGTGTTGCCAGTTTACCAAAAGGCGCGTTAGTAGAAATGGATGCAATAATGTCACTTTGATTATTACGCTTGATTCCTTTTATAGTTTTCCTTTGTTTTGGCAACTAATAAACAGTTTTTACTTTCAGATCCTGTCACTTCTTTAAGTGGTGTTGGTATTCGTTTACAGGAAAAGCTGGAACGCATTAGCATAAGAAAAATTCAGGACTTACTATTTCACTTACCTTACCGTTACATTGATAGAACACGCATTTCTCCTATAGGCACATTGAGACCAGGACATAATGCTTATATTCAGGGTGAGATAGAATTAACTCAAGTTCGCTTTGGTAAACGACGCTCATTATTATGTCGAATCAGTGATGGCACAGGTTCCGTAGTATTACGTTTTTTTTATTTTTCAAAATCTCAGGAAACAGGATTACAACGCGGCTTATCCATTCGCTGTTATGGTCAAGTACGTCTTGGTCAAGGTTCTTTGGAAATTATTCATCCCGAGTATCGTGTGCTTAAAGATAATCAAGATAATGAACTTGATGAAAAATTAACTGCTGTCTATCCAAGTACAGAAGGTTTACAACAACCGCGTTTACGTAAACTCACTGAACAGGCTTTAGTAACCTTACGTCATGATAAACAAAACCTGAATGAACTATTACCCGAAAACATTTTATTAAAAAACAAATTGCCTACCTTAGCGGATGCATTGGTCTATGTGCATAGACCACCGCCTGATGCCGATATTGAAAGTTTAATTGAAGGCAAGCACCCGGCGCAGCAAAGACTGGCATTTGAAGAATTACTTGCGCATCAGTTAAGTTTACTTGAATTACGGAAAGAATTTAGAGCCGAACAATCACCCGCTTTTAATAATAGTAATAAGTTCGTCCCCGAGTTTTTGGCATCATTACCATTTGACTTAACCAATGCGCAACAGCGTGCACATAAAACAATCGCCAGCGATTTAAATAAAACAGAAGCCATGTTGCGCCTGATACAAGGCGATGTCGGTTCCGGTAAAACTATTGTAGCTGCGTTAGCTACACTACAAGCGATTGAAGCCGGCTATCAGGTTGCCATAATGGCACCGACTGAATTACTTTCTGCTCAACACTATAATAATTTTTTAAACTGGTTTGAGCCACTTGGTATCGATGTCGTGTTTATGACAGGTAAACTCAAAAAATCTTTGAGAACTGAAGTTGAAACACGACTACTAGACCAATCTCCTGTCGTCGCTATTGGTACCCATGCCTTGTTTCAGGAATCTGTGTCTTTCGCGAAACTTGGATTAATTGTAATTGATGAACAACATCGTTTTGGTGTGCATCAAAGACTCTCTTTACTTGAAAAAGGACAACAGCATAATCAATATCCACATCAATTAATTATGACTGCAACACCAATTCCCAGAACATTAACCATGACAGCCTACGCAGATCTGGATCACACTCTTATTGATGAGCTACCACCAGGCAGGAAAACCATTAGTACCAGTGTTATTTCTAATGAACGACGTGATGACATCATAGATAGAATAAAACATATATGCGCCGAAGGACGTCAAGTTTACTGGGTCTGCACCTTGATTGAAGAATCAGAAACCTTGCAATGCGAAACAGCAATAGAAACAGCGGAGACACTTAAAGAAAAACTGAATGCTATTAATGTTGGTTTAATTCATGGCCGAATGAAGACAAACGAAAAAGAATCGACCATGCAAGATTTTAAAGAGGGAAAAATCAATCTACTTGTTGCAACAACTGTCATTGAAGTTGGCGTAGATGTTCCTAATGCAAGTTTAATGATTATCGATAATGCAGAAAGATTTGGTTTGTCACAACTGCATCAGTTGCGTGGTCGAATTGGTCGTGGTGATATAAAAAGCGACTGCGTTTTAATTTATCAAACGCCACTTGGTGATATGGCCAGACAACGACTTGAAATCATGCGTACCAGTAGTGATGGTTTTGCTATTGCTGAGAAAGATCTTGAATTACGTGGCCCGGGTGAAGTATTAGGTACACGTCAGGCTGGCATGCCGGATATGCGTGTCGCAGATTTGATGCGTGACGCCAGCTTGTTACCTGAAATTCAAAATACCGCCAAAATTTTACTCGAAAATAACCCTGACAAGGTAGAATCATTAATTCATCGATGGCTTGGTAGAAGCGTCGAATACAGTAATGTTTAATTGGATGATTCATTGAAACTACATTGGCAAAATAAAGAATCCGTACTTATAGATACTAGTGATGTAGAAATACATGATTTTCTATTTCATGAAGATTCACTCACACGTTATATACAGTTACGTTGTGAAGGTGATTTTAATATCGAACTGATGTCGGAGTCATTGCAACGGGCAATGTCAGATGAATCACAATTCTTGTCACTACAAAGTGATGAATTAACATTTATCAGAAAATCACGCTTAAAGTGTGGCGATCAAGCTGTCGTATATGCACGTACTATCATGCCGCAAAAAACAATAGAGGGAGAAAATCAGTGGCTAACAACACTTGGAACAAAGCCATTGGGAGATATTCTCTTCAATGACGAGAATACCTATCGTACTGACATGCGCTATGCGAAAATTCCTGTAGACTGCGAACTACATAGAGAAGCAACTGAAGGTTTAGATATCACTTCCGAATTATGGGGAAGACAATCACTGTTTTATACTGTTCAACAACCTTTACTTATTACTGAAATTTTCTTACCTGCGATTCTGGAATGCAGAAAAAACTAAAATCTTTATTGCAAAAAGTCGTCGTTCTGTCTTATAAGGCTGGAACAATTGTCTCCAATTATGCACAAAAGATATGGACTATCGTTGTTGCAGTCACTCGACGGTTTATATTTACTTGTAAAACTCACTGGCCAGCGGTACGTGAACGGCTTGGTCAATATGCCTTATTAATCAGACTTGACCGACCCGTTGGTATATTTTTATTGCTATGGCCAACGCTTTGGGCCTTATGGGTTGCTGCAAAAGGATTTCCAGATACTGATGTTTTAGTCGTTTTTGTCCTCGGTGTTATTTTAATGCGTTCTGCTGGCTGCGTTCTTAATGATATTGCGGACCGACGCTTCGACCCGAATGTTTCACGAACAAAAACTCGCCCATTGGCAAGCGGCAAAGTCTCTTCTGCCGAAGCATTAATCGTTGCAGCCTGTTTAATTTTTATTGCTTTTTTACTTGTGCTAACAATGAACTGGCTAACAGTACAGCTCGCTTTTGTCGCTATCATACTCGCTGGCATTTACCCTTTCATGAAGCGTTATACTTATTTACCCCAGTTCTTTCTGGGTTTAACCTTTGGCTGGGCTATTCCTATGGCATTTGCAGCGCAAACAGGTTCTATCCCTCAAATTGCCTGGTTATTACTCATAGCTAATATCCTCTGGTCTGTGGTCTATGACACGATGTACGCTATGGTGGATCGTGAAGACGACTTGAAAATCGGGGTAAAATCGACGGCAATTTTGTTTGATGATGCCGATCGGGTTATTATCGGTATAATTCAGGGGCTAGTAGTCATAACTCTAATAACGATTGGGAAACAGGCTCAATTGGGGACATGTTATTTTGTTAGTATTGGTATTGCATCCTGTTTCTTTATTTATCAATTAAGTTTGATATGGAATAGAAAACCCGAGCGCTGCATGCAGGCTTTTCTAAATAATAACTGGTTTGGCCTGACTGTTTTTATCGGGCTATTTCTTGATTTTATAATAATTAATAATGCTTAAATCTTATACTTATATCTTCTTACTTGTTTTATTGCCGTTGTCTCCAATACATGCTGAAGACAATGAAACCCTCGTGAAAAATGAATGTACAAGAATTGGCAATAAATTAGGTAGCGTAAATATCCAGGATTGTTTAGATGTTAATTTAATCGCTACCGATGGACGCTCAGCTAAAAATGCGCCTATTCTTTTAAAAGAATACCCGCCACTACCAAGTC
>JBFIIJ010000184.1:0-5376 GCA_041601315.1 Gammaproteobacteria bacterium | reverse complement strand
TCATTTAAAGTCTCGATTGTTTCTTTTGCAAAAAGATAGTCTTTATCTAAATGATTGCTAACCCAGCCTTTTAAAATCAAGCCATCTGCCTGAATTGCTTCAGCAGTAAGTACAGCATGGCTTATACAACCTAACTTTAATCCCACCACCATAATTACTGGCACGTTCATGGTTCGCACTAAATCAACAAGACTAATATTATTTGAAAGTGGAACTCGCCAACCACCAACTCCTTCAACTATAATATTTTCGCAGTTTGATTCTAACTGTCTGTAGCAATCAACGATATGTTCCAGATCGATTGTTTCTTTTTTTTGATTCGCGGCAATGTTAGGCGAGACCGGCAAATCAAAAACGACGGGGTTTATTAATGCATAATCAGTTGTCTCACTGCAGTGAGACATGATTAACTCTGCATCTTCATTTATTAACTTGCCGCTTCTTATGGTTGCGCCGGATGCAATTGGCTTCATTCCAGAAACGCGACGCCCTTGTTTTTTTAAATTTTCCATTAAAGCAAGCGTAAATCGAGTCTTTCCTATTCCCGTATCGGTACCCGTTATAAAAACACCTTTGGACATGATTACTTTGACTTCTGTTTTTCCAGTTCTTGTTTCAGATCTTCCAAAGAAACACTTTGGATATTTGCGCCTTTAACATTTTTGTCCTGTACAGGTTTCCATGCATGCCCGTAAATTACTTCGTAAGTTGCTGGCAACTTATCTTTCTGCCGGTATAACTCATAATTACTAATTACTTTTTGTAAACGGCCTTTCCCGGTTAATGTTTTCCTTCGTCCATTGTTAACATTGTGCGCTCCTATATTTTTTTACTCGCGCATTAATTGTTTACATTCATCGTAAGTTAATATCAGATGCTCAACGCTTAATACTGGCGCATCCATACCGTTCCGAACTAGCGAATCACCAATATCATGCATGTCGACAAAGGCATTAACATGAACATCGTCATCAACCTGCCGCCAGCTTTCACGTAATTCTTTTAAAGTATCCGGACCAAAACTTGTGAAGAGGAAAACGCCGTTAGGTTTTAAAATCCGTTTAACTTCAGCAAAGACGGCATCAGGATCATTGCACCATTGCAGCATCAAACTACTAAACACCAAATCAAAACTATTATTTGGCAAGGGTATTTGTTTAGCATCAGCACAAATAAAGTGTTCTTTTGAAAAAAACCGCGAAGCTTGTTTGCGGGAATTTTTTAACATCTGCACAGAAAGATCAGCCTGGTATATTTGAGCTTTTTTAAAACATCGGCTTAAATGTTTCGAACCATAACCTGTGCCTGACCCCAAATCTAAAATTAACGAGGGCTTGATTTTAATATGCTCGAAAGACTCAATAAGTCGATCTGCCACGGTTTGTTGTAACAATGAAAAAACATCGTAGCTTTCTGCAGCGAGATTAAATGCCTGCCTGACACGTTCAACATTAACGTTGTGATTATTATTTATTAAGTTTTGCATAAACAAACTCGTTGATAATTTTTAACGTCTCATTCTTTTTGCTTATGAATGGTGCATGGCCGCTATTATTTACAACTTTGCTAGTTATTTTCGGATTTAATAGTTTTGTTGCTATTTCTATTTTCGAATTAACAAGCGAATCATTTTCCCCAAGTATAAATTGAATCGGCAAATCTAATTCTGAAAACTCTTTTCTTTGGTCTGTATCTTTCATCTGCGACAACCATGAAGAAAGTATTTCCGTATATTTTTCATCGGCAAGGTTGCTACGAATCATTTTATTTGTTTCTTTCATGGAAACATCGCCATAAGCAATTAAGCCGGCAAAATACTCAAGCGCACCAATAGAGTCTTTTAATAATTTTTTTTGAAGATCATTAATGGCAATTGGATCGATCACACAAGACCAGTCTTTTTTATTAACAAAACAAGGCGCACTTGCTATGAAAACAATTGCTTTTATTTTATTAGTTAATGCGGCTAACGATGTTGCAACGAGGCCACCAATAGACCAGGCAATAATAATCGTATCTGGGTTTAATGATTCGTTTAAGACTGCCGCCATAGATGCAAACTTATTATTTTTTGACATAAGCGCTGTTTCATACATACACGGCATTTTGATATTTTTATGATTGCTCAAAGATCCGGCAAATTCTTGCCAAATTGAATTCGATGCTCCCCAACCATGTAGCAGCATATATTCCATATTGTTATGCATAGATGCTTGTCGTTTTCTTAAGCTCACTAACAAGAGCTTCAATCTGCTGAATAGTATGTATCGCGGTAATACTTATTCTTAGACGAGACGTAGCCTTAGGAACAGTCGGCGGCCTGATCGCTGAGACTAAAAATTTGTTTTCATATAGCTTTTTGCTTATAGCCAAGGTTTTGTTTGCTTCACCTATAATTATCGGCTGTATGTGTGAACCTGATTTGTTTTGGTTTAATCCCGAATCTTTTAACAAGCTTTCATAATGATTGATTAAAATTTTTATGTTTTTACGCAGCTCTTCGCCGTTTATTATCATCTCTATTGCTTTACACATTGTCGCCGCTACAGCTGGGAGTAACGCTGTTGTATAAATATAGGTTCTGGCTTTTTGTATAAATGCTTCTACATGCAACTGACTTCCAGACACAAAAGCACCGCTTGCTCCAAATGATTTTCCAAAGGTACCGATAAGTAACGGCACTTGCTGTTGATTCAAGCTCTGTTCTTCTAATAAACCTGCGCCTGTATTCCCTAATACGCCTAATCCGTGCGCATCATCAACAATTAACATAGCATTATACGTTTTACACAAATCGGCGATTTCTTTTAACTTGGCGTGGTCACCGTCCATGCTGAAAACACCATCAGTCATTAACAGCAAATTAAATTGTTTATACTTTTCAAAAAGGCTTTTTAAATGGGTTATATCATTATGACGATAACGAACAAGCTTGCCTTTTGATAACAACGCGGAGTCTATTAGTGAAGCATGATTTAATCTGTCCTGAAAAACAACAGTGCTTGAATCCATTAAAACCGAAGCAATCGCCAAATTAGCTTGATAACCTGTAGGAAAAACTAAAGCGGCTTCTCTATTTAAAAAAACCGAAAGCTTTTCTTCTAGTTTTTTATGTGGCGAAAAATAACCCGTCAATAATTGAGATGATGCTGAACCAATTCCAAATTGACTAATAGAATCGATCATACAATCTTTTAAAATTTCGTTATTTGCAAAGCCTAAATAATCATTACTACTAAAATTAATAAAGTCATTCTCATTAATTTTTATTACTGGCCCTTGTGCAGAAGCAATAACTTGTCTTTGACGAAACAAATTTTGTTTTTTTCGCTGATCTATTTCTTCTAACAAATTCACTTTTGTTTTCTTATGATGCTTTAGTGCTGAGAAGACTGAATACCTAAACGATCAAACAGCAGCTTATCCTGTTCTAACTGCGGGTTATCCGTGGTTAATAATTTTTCTCCATAAAATATAGAGTTTGCTCCAGCAAGAAAACATAAAGCCTGCATTTCATCAGACATTTCATTGCGACCCGCGGACAAGCGCACATATGATGCCGGCATTATTATTCTCGCTGTTGCAATTATTCTGACAAAATCAATGGCATCAGGTATTTCAACATCACTTAGCGGCGTACCTTCTACATGAACCAACATATTGATAGGCACGCTTTCTGGCTGTATAGGCATATTGGCCAGAGTGAGCAACAACCCTGCGCGATCATTTTCATCTTCCCCCATGCCAATAATACCGCCGCAACAAACATTGATATCGGCTTGCCTTACATGTTCAAGCGTATCTAATCGTGCCTGGTAATCTCGGGTACTAATAATTTTAGAATAATATTCGGGTGAGCTATCGAGGTTGTGATTGTAATAATCTAAACCGGCAGACTTTAAAGCTTTTGCTTGCTCCCCTGATAACATACCTAAAGTGACACAGGTTTCCATGCCCGTTTTTTTTACAGCCTCAACCATTGCCATCACTTTTTCTAAATCTTTTTGTTTTGGCTGACGCCAGGCTGCGCCCATACAAAACCGCGTTGCGCCTTTTTCTTTAGCTGCTTTGGCTTGTGTAAGCACGTCCTTTAAGTCTAGTAATTTTTCAGCATTAACGCCTGTGTCGTAATGAGCGCTCTGAGGACAATATGCGCAATCCTCGGGGCAGCCGCCCGTTTTAATATTTATTAGAGTGCTTAACTGAACAACATTTGGATCAAAGTACTCTCTATGAACTTGCTGAGCTTTAAAAACAAGGTCGTTTAACGGTTGGTTTAGAATTGAAACAACTTCTTCTCTGCTCCAATTATTTTTTATAGCTGTTTTATTGGTTTGCTGCATTGACTATAGTCCCCTGATATTCATATGCTTTACGCACAGCAGAATTAATATAAAAAAACAATTGTAAACTTTTTATTTTTAGCAAGGTTAACAGACAAACATGGAAGTAAAACAGACATTTTTTTCGGGCGCTTGTTATTTTTGCCAGAGCAAGACGGACTACACCTGGTGTCGTGATTGCGAACGAGACTTTATTCAGAAAACATCAAGGTGTCCTGTTTGTGCTCGATTCAATCAACACGCCAATGTTTGCGGCAACTGCCTAAAAAATCCGCCGCCTTTCATAAGCACAGAAACATTGTTTAATTACGTATATCCAACAAACCATTTAATTAAACCTTTTAAATTTAGTAATCGACCGGAGCTTGCAAATGTCTTTGCTGAAAAACTGGCGTCTATTTTAAAGTTAAAACGGGTGATGCTGCCTGAGTTCCTGGTGCCTGTTCCTTTGCACAGAAAAAGACAGCGAGAGCGAGGCTACAATCAATCATCGCAGTTTGCACAACAGCTAGGAAAACAACTTGGGCTAACTGTTAACTCTTCTCTTTGTAGCCGAATAAAGAATACGCATCCTCAAAGTACGCTACCAATGAAAACCAGAAGAAAAAACGTAAAAGGGGCCTTTTGCCTAAACAGCAATCAAGTGCCAAAACATATTGCTATTGTGGACGATGTGATGACTACCGGCTCAACCATTAACGAAGTAGCGGGGCTTTTTAGTAAAGCCGGCTGTCAGCGAATCGATGTTTGGGTTATTGCCCGAGCTTAACTCTAGGTTTATGTATCAAGGTTTTCGACAACCAATGCATTGCGCTCGATAAACTCTCTTCTCGGCTCAACTTGATCGCCCATTAGCGTTGTAAAGACTTCGTCTGCGCCAACAACATCCTCAATATTAACCTGTAAAAGACTTCTCGTTGTTGAATCCATCGTTGTTTCCCAAAGCTGATCAGGATTCATCTCGCCCAAACCTTTATAGCGCTGAATAGAAAGACCCTGTTCAGCTTCTTTTAATAACCAATCAAACGCCTGC
>JBFIIJ010000183.1:0-5413 GCA_041601315.1 Gammaproteobacteria bacterium | reverse complement strand
CGATAAACTAAACAGTACGATACCTACACTGAAAAATATCGATGTCTATTTACCGTTAATGAAAGAATTACTTATTTATGTTGCCGATTCGACTATGTTGGAAAAAAAACTGGATAAGAAATATGAGAAGATTTATCGCGACATGGTATTAGCAACAGCCTGGCAAGAAAGCTGTTGGCGACAATTTATTAAGACTAAAGAGGGAATAATAACTATCAGTTCACCAGTTGGTTCAATCGGTGCAATGCAAATCAATAAACATGTTTGGCGCGGGTTTTATGATGTTGATAGTTTATTAAATAATATAGGTTATAACTCGCGCGCGGGTAGCGAAATCCTGCATCATTACTTTGTTGATTATGCGATTAAGAAAGGAGAGGACCAGCAACAAGGTGGTTTGGACAATCTGCCAAGTTCCAGTTATTCGATGTATAACGGCGGCCCAAAACATATTGCTCGTTATCGTAAGGAAAATACATCTGCATCGCTACGCGCAATTGATAATGCTTTCAAAGAAAAATATGAGAAAGTTCGTTCAGGTAACATACTCGGTGTTGCCGAATGCTATACGGGTTAACTTGATGCTTCTTTAATTTGCGCGATCAACTGTCGAAGTGCTTGACCACGATGACTCAGCTTATTCTTAACCTCAGGTGATAGTTCTGCAGAAACACAATCATGTGTCGGAACATAAAACATAGGGTCATAACCAAATCCATTTTCACCGCGTGGTTTAGTAATCACTTCACCGTTCCAAATACCCTGAACAATGATTGGAGTAGGATCTTCAGCATGACGAAGATAAACCATGACACAAACAAATCGTGCTGCACGATCTTCTTCACGCAGTGATTTAATATCTTCTATTAATTTATTCAGATTATCTTCGTCGCTGGCGTCTACTCCAGCATAACGCGCAGAATAAATTCCCGGCTGTCCATTTAGCGCGGGAACTTCGATTCCGGAATCATCAGCTATGGCAGGTAGATTCGTATGACTTGAAGCATTGCGTGCTTTTAGCAATGCGTTCTCAACAAAACTTAAACCTGTTTCTTCAACTTCGACTACATCAAACTCAGATTGAGTATGGACATCAAAACCCGTGTCCACTAACAATTCATTTATCTCTCTCACTTTACCCGGATTATTACTAGCCAGGACAATTTTTTGCATTCTCTCTCTTACTCCATCAACTAGAAATATGATTCGTAATTGACCGCCATGGATGGCGGAAATACTTACAATGCAGGAGCAATTGCAAGTGCGTTTATCTCTCGGACTTTACCCGAGTTACCACTGGCTAAAACAATTTCTAAAGACATTTAAATTTAAGCTAACGCTTTCTTTTGATGATCAAACAATTCATTTATTCCTTTTTGCGCAAGACTTAACATGCTATTTAATTCATCAGGCGAGAATGCATGGCCTTCTGCCGTGCCCTGCACTTCGATAAAGTGATTATCGCCATTCATTACCACATTCATATCAGTCTCAGCGGTTGAATCTTCGGCATAATCAAGATCCAAAACCGGTGTGCCATCGTGAATACCGACGGAAATAGATGCGATCATGCCTTTAATCGGATCAGATTCTATTAAGCCATCTGATTTTGCTTTATTAATCGCATCGACCAGAGCGACATAGGCACCGGTAATTGATGCGGTTCTTGTTCCACCGTCAGCCTGAATCACATCACAATCAATCACAATGGTATTTTCACCAAGCGCTTCCATATCAACAATGGCTCGTAAAGAACGGCCTATCAAACGTTGAATCTCCATGGTACGGCCACCTTGTTTGCCCTGAGTTGACTCACGGCGCATACGTGAACCGGTCGAACGTGGCAACATACCATATTCTCCTGTCACCCAACCTTGACCTTTACCTCGTAAAAATCCCGGTACACCTGCATCAAAGCTGGCATTGCATATGACTTTTGTATTTCCAAATTCAATCAAAACCGAACCTTCTGCATGACAGGTAAAATTTCGAGTTATGGTGACGGGTCTGAGCTGATCTGGCGAACGTCCACTTGGGCGCATAGGTATCTCCTGAATAAAAAGTGCTGCATTATAACGATAAAATTCACTTACGTATTTCCGATATAACCAAGCTTACCTCAACTGGCAAGTTCAGATAAGCTTGGGTATCAAGCAATGAAACGTTAGTATTAGCAAATTAATAAGAAATAAAAGGTTACAAAATGATTAAAAGCATGACTTCATACGGCAGAACGGAACACTCGGGTGACTGGGGTGAAGCGTCATGCGAGATCCGAACAGTTAATCATCGCTATCTGGAAATGTCTCTACGTCTACCGGAAGAGTTACGTTTTCTTGAACAAAAAATTCGTGATCATATTTCCAGTAAATTAAAACGCGGTAAAGTTGATTGCAATATTCGCTTTGCTCAACAAGAAATTTCGAATGATGCATTACCTGTTAACCAGGAGCTTTTGGCAAAGGTCATTGAAACTGCTGAAGCAACTAGTACACAATTAAAAATGCCTTCGCCTTTAAATCCGCTGGAACTACTACGTTGGCCTGGCGTGTTGGATAAAGACGTACCCGATCCGGAAAAGATAGCCACTCCGATACTTGAAATAATCGATTTAACGTTAGATACCGTCATTGAAACTCGCGAACGTGAAGGTGAAAAAATCAGAACGATGGTGCTTGAACGTTGTGCAACATCTAAAGAAATCGTTTCAAAGGTCCGTGAATTAATGCCGGACATTCTAAATAATATCCGGGATAAATTATTACTCCGAGCTCAAGAGCTTAGTAGCGAATTTAATCAGGATCGTCTGGAACAGGAATTGCTTCTGTTAACACAGAAAATGGACGTTGCTGAAGAGATGGACCGCCTTGATGCACATATTGATGAAGTATCCAGAGTACTGGAGCAAAAAGGTCCTGTTGGACGACGATTGGATTTTCTAATGCAGGAAATGAATCGAGAATCAAATACATTGGGATCAAAGTCGGCTCACCTTGATACAACAAACTCATCAGTTGATTTAAAAGTATTAATAGAGCAGATGAGAGAACAGATACAAAACATAGAATAAAAAAATATGAATAAAAAAAACGGGTCCTTAATTATCATTGCTGCACCTTCAGGCGCAGGAAAAACCTCTCTAGTAAAAGCAGTAATTGAGCAAGTAGATAATACTGATGTCTCTATTTCTCACACAACTCGAGACCCTCGTCATGATGAAAAAAACGACGAGGCGTATCATTTTATTGATGAGAGCGAATTCAAAAAATTAATTAATCAAAATAGTTTTCTCGAGTACGCCAAGGTTTTTGATCATTATTACGGGACTTCTCGTGATTGGGTCGAGAAGCAATTAGCCGCTGGCAAAAACATTATTCTTGAAATAGATTGGCAAGGTGCGCAACAGGTAAAATCACAATTGCGCGGTAGCGTGGGTATCTTTATTCTGCCACCTGACTATCACACACTCCGCGATAGACTGGTAGGCCGTCAAAATGACGATCAGGAGACCATTGATCGTAGAATGAGCGCCGCTCGGGAAGAAATATCGCATTATAAGGAATTTGACTTCATCGTGATTAATGACGATTTTGACCAGGCTTTAGCCGAGATCAAAGCCATTATTACGACGACTAACCTTAGTAGTTGTCGACAGAAGGGGTTTTATGACAATTTTGTCAGTCAAATTATGGCGCAAAACGATTGAATTAAGTAGAATAGCGCTCCACTAGAAAAGCTGGTTATTTTTTAACCGGTTATTACACCAAGAATTATTACTTTAGGAACAGAAACACCATGGCCAGATTAACCGTTGAAGATTGTCTGCAGAATGTTGATAACCGCTACGATTTAGTTATGTTAGCAAGTAAACGCGCTCGTCAAATTGCAATGGGTGCAGAACCATTAGTGCCAGCGAATCTGGACAAACCAACTGTAATTGCATTACGCGAGATTGCAGAAAATCTGATTAATGCCGAAAACGTCGACAAAATTAATCAGTTCGATGAAGAAGACGAATTCACTGAAGCGGATTTTGCGATACCAACCCCTGCTACTCCTGCTGAGTAACTAGAATTCAGCTGGCAGTTTTTTGTTTTTACCCAAGCTAGATCTTTCTTTATAAATCATTTCTTTAAAGCATAAAGGCGCAGCATGCGTCTTTATGCTGTTGTATCATACAATTCAGTATGGAATTCACCATGCGTTAATAATTTAAACAATATTGAATTGAAGCAGTGTTAACAATCAACGAACTCAGTAAACTTATCGGCACATACCTGCAAGCAGATCAGGTAGCCAAGGTCCAGCGTGCTTACCACTTTAGTGCCAAAGCACATGAAGGACAAAAACGTAAAAGTGGTGAAGCCTATATTCACCACCCTCTGGAAGTTGCTTATATTCTTGGCGAAATGCATATGGATCACCAGACATTAATGGCGGCCATACTGCATGATGTTATCGAAGATACCCCCACCGCCAAAACAGTGATCAGCCGACAATTTGGTAAAGGTGTCGCCGAACTGGTTGATGGTGTCAGCAAACTGGACAAGATCGAGTTCGGTAGCTTTGCTGAAGCTCAGGCACATAATTTTCGTAAGATGTTAATGGCGATGAGTAATGATATTCGTGTCATTCTGGTTAAGTTGGCTGACCGTTTACATAATATGCGCACGCTGGAAGCATTAAACCCTGACAAACGTCGACGTATCGCACGCGAAACACTTGAAGTTTACGCACCAATTGCATTACGACTAGGTGTTAATGCTATACGACTGGAACTGGAAGAACGCGGCTTCGCAACTTTATATCCTTTACGTTACAGAATATTAAACGAACAAATAAACAAGGCACGTGGACACCGTAAAGAAATCATTACTAAAATTCGCACAGCATTAAAACGTCGTATGCGTCAGGAAAAAGTTCCCGGCCAGATATTGGGAAGAGAAAAACACCTTTACGGCATTTACACGAAAATGAAGGAACAACATTTATCATTTACAGATGTTTATGATGTTTATGCTTTTCGTTTAATCGTTGATGATATAGATACCTGCTATCGTACGATCGGCACCGTACATAATTTATACAAACCTGTGCCAGGTAAGTTCAAAGATTATATCGCCATTCCTAAAGCTAACGGTTATCAGTCTTTGCACACTGTTTTATTTGGTCCTTATGGTGTACCCATTGAAATTCAAATTCGTACCAAGGAAATGGATGATGTTGCAGAAGCAGGTATAGCGGCGCACTGGCTTTATAAAGCAGAAGGAAAATCAAAAAAATCAGTTCGTGTTAGCAGTGATCAAAGTGATGCGCAACGTCGCGCAAGAGAGTGGTTACGTAATATTGTTGAATTAAACAAGTCTGCTGGTAACCCGGAAGAATTTTTCGAAAATGTAAAAATAGATTTATT
>JBFIIJ010000182.1:0-5415 GCA_041601315.1 Gammaproteobacteria bacterium | reverse complement strand
CGTTGGCGACCACCTGCACCAAAATCTGCTCCGTATATTACTCCGGAAGGATATAAGAAGCTTGAAGAAGAAACTGCAGCGCTTTGGAAAAAACGTAATGAAGTCGCTAAAGCTGTAACTGCTGCAGCAGCTGAAGGTGATCGATCCGAAAATGCGGAATACATTTATCGTAAGAAACAATTACGCGAAATTGATGGGCGTCTTGGTTATTTGCAACGGCGTATGCCGAAACTAACAGTTGTTAGAGAAATACTTGATAGAACACGTATTTTTTTTGGTGCGTGGGTAACAATAGAGGATGAAGAAGGTATTGAAAGACGGCATCGTATTGTTGGCGCTGATGAATTTGCTGAACATGAACAATACATCACGGTTGATTCGCCCTTAGCGAAACTATTATTAGGAAAGACTGTTGATGATGAAGTGATACTCGAACGACAAGGTGTCAAACAAGCATTATATGTGATTAAGATCGAGTATGAAGATTAATTCTTTTCTATTGAATCGTGTTTAACCAGGTTGCTCAGCTTTTCCATCCAACTGCTTTCTCCGTCATTTGAATTTTCTGACTCAACCAATTTATTTACAGTGATATAGTCTGTTTTTCCTGTACCTAATACGGGAATTTTATCGACGATAATAATATGTTTAGGTATGTTAAATTCGCCAATATGATTTTCTCTTGCTGTTTCCTGTAGTTTCCTTCGTTCTGCATTTTTACATACGGTAACAAGAATAATTTTTTCACCTTTACGTTCATCATATACTGCTACGGCAGCATGATTAATGTTAGGCCATGTTAATGCGGCTAATTCTTCTACGGCGGATAGAGATACCATTTCACCACCGATTTTAGCAAAACGTTTTGCCCGACCTAGTATCGTAATAAAACCTTCATTATCAATGTCTGCAATATCACCTGTGTCATACCAGCCTGCACCTCGTTCTGTTGAGGGCGGATGAATTTTCCCCGGTTTGTCATGAAATAAATAACCTTGCATGACATTGGGGCCTCTGACGACAAGATGTCCACCGCGTTCAATTCCTTCAACCGGTTTTATATAACACTCCATGTCAGGAATTAAACGTCCAACAGTTCCCACTTTATTCGACATTAAATTATTGACTGATATAACAGGGCTGGTTTCAGTGACACCATAGCCTTGCATAATTCGTATGCCGTATTTGTTCGCCCATAATTGCGCTGTGTCTTCATGCAATTTTTCAGCGCCGGCAACCGCACATTTTAAAGAACGAAAATCAAAGGGGTGGGCATAACGCGCGTAACCTTTAAAGAAGGTGTTAGTTCCAAAGAAAATAGTCGCACCAAGCTCATAGATTAATTCTGGAATGAGACGATAATGTAATGGTGTTGGATAAAAGAAAGTTTTTGCACCGCCTAACAATGGCATTAAAAAACCGGCATTAAGACCAAAAGAATGAAATAAGGGTAAACAACTAAAAACAAGTTCAGATGGGTTAAAATAAATATGGCATCTTACCTGAGTGTAATTAGCCAAAAGATTTTTGTGCGAAAGTACAACGCCTTTCGGGTGACCTTCCGAACCTGATGTAAATAATATAACAGCCGCGGCATCAGGGTTTTTATTCAGGTTTTGTTTTGCATAATACTTTACCGGGTTTCTGCTCATGAACATTGCGCAGAGTTTTGTTTTTAAAGTAATGTTATTTTTTAAGTCTTCCAGATAGATAACCTTGTAATTCTTTTCAAGATCATCAGTTAATTTTTCCAGTTTGGCATTTTCAATAAAACGCTTTGAGGTATATATCGTCTTAACCTGCGCTGTTTCACATGCACGATTAACGGCTAGTGCACCTGATGTAAAATTTAGCATGGCCGGAATACGGCCTATAAACTGAAGTGCGAAGAAGAAAACAGGCAAGGCATTAATATTTGGCAGCATGACGCCAATGTGCTCACCAGCTATTGATTGTTTTTTAATTAGACGACTTAATAAAATACTACGTAAAATTAACTGCTGATAGTTTAGTCTGTCTTTATTAAAGTCTTCAATTACGATATGTTTTTTACCAAATGAATTACGAGCATCAATCAAGGCAGAGTAAAGCGTTGTTCGTTGATTAAAACTTGAGTAAGCCAGTTTGTGCATTATATCCTGCATCTGCAATGCAGCTATTTTTCTACGATCATGACCTGAGACATCAGCAGGAATATTTATTTTTTCCGCTGGTAATACAGTGATTTTAATTTTTGGAAACCAACGTACGAAGCCACGTCCCTTCATATAGGACAAACGGCTGAATTGTGCGCCTTCAATACTGACTGGAAGGATTTTCGCATCACTTTTATCTGCGATTAATCCTGGGCCTTCGTAAATTTTCATTTGCGTACCGGTGACAGTAATGCGTCCTTCCGGAAAAATGACTACCTTATTGTTTTGTTTAATAAATTTAATGACGGATTTAATTGATAAAGGATTTATTGCATCCATTTCAAATAAGCGTACGAAGTATAAAAAAGGTTTGAATATTTTCTTAGCAGCAATCTCTGTGTTGATTGCAAAGGTCGGGGTTTCCGGTAGCCATGCATAGAGGAGAATGCCGTCAAGTAAAGATGTGTGGTTAGCAACAATCAATACACGATCGCCAGCCTTCTCATAATTGGCCATACCAGTGACTTCGACCCGATACAACAGGCGTAGAAGGAGTCTCCAGAAAAGTTTGAATAGGCGTTCCATATCGCCATTGTACGTATAAACGTACCAGTATGAGAAGAGGGCGCTAAAACTGATTATTTAACGCTTTAATACAAGATAATCTATCAGGCGCCAGTAATATTTCGTTGAACGATTAGACTTTGTCCTGGTTGTAAGTGTTTGCCTTTCTTTAAATTATTCCACTTGAGTATGTCCTCAACATGGATATCAAACTTTCTGGCGATTAGCCAAAGTGAGTCTCCATCTTGAACGATATAGGAATTACCATCCACTGCTGGCTTGTTAGCGGCTGTTTTGATGATGCTAGCTTCTTCTTTACCTTCATCATCTTTAACCCAGACAGTTAGTTTTTGCCCCGGTTTTAATAAACTTTTTTTCGAAATACCATTCCATCGGGTCAACTCGGATACGCTAATACCATACTGACGTCCAATATCCCAAAGATTGTCACCGCGTTTAACAGAATAGATATAACGTTTGCCATCACCGGTTGTTTTAAGTCCTTTAAATTTTCTGGCATCGGCACTTAAAGAATAATATTTATTGGATTTTTGCGCAGTCGGGATAAGTAAAGAATGTCCTTCACGTATCATATTACCTTTTAAACGATTAACTTCGCGTAAGGCAGAAACGCTGGTGATGTAACGACTGGCAATAATACCTAAGGATTCACCTTTACGAATGACATGCTGTTTCCAGGTAACTCGTTCATCTTTAGGTAAGGCCGCTAATTTTTGTTTAAAGTCTTGAGCAATCTCAATAGGGATTAATAATCTATGTGGGCCAGCCGGATCAGTTGCCCAACGATTAAAACCGGGGTTCAAAGTATAAACTTCATCAATTGATAAGCCGGATAATTCGGATACGGTAGCTAAATCAATTTGACTGCCGATATCGATACTTTCGAAATAAGGTTCATTAGCAATCTTTTTGAACTTGATATTGTGTTTATCGCCATTTTTTAAAACTTCAGCAACGGCCAATAGACTGGGGACATAGCTGCGTGTTTCGCGAGGCAAGCGTAGAGACCAGAAGTCGATAGGTTTTCCGGCCTTTATATTTCTTTTTATTGCACGTGCAACATTACCTTCACCTGAGTTATATGCGGCGAGCGCATGAAACCAGTTTCCATTAAATTGCTTGTGTAACACTTCAAGGTAATCCAATGCTGCATCGGTTGCTGCAACGATGTCGCGCCGACCGTCATACCACCAGTCTTGTTTTAAGCCAAAACGTTTGCCTGTACCCGGGATAAATTGCCAAATGCCAGATGCACGGCTCGGTGAATAAGCAAAGGGATGATAAGCGCTTTCGACAATAGGTAATAAAGCCAAATCGAGCGGCATATTACGTTCTTTTAATTTTGTGATGACATGATACAAATAAGGTTGTGCGCGATCTGCGACACGATCCAGGTATTCCTGATTACGTGCAAACCATGCAATTTTTTGCTTAACACTTTTTTTGTCAATATGGCGATCAAGTTCCAGATTTTCTTTAAGAACCACCCATGAATCCGAATAGTCTTCCTGATGTGCGACTTTGTTAAGACCATTCTCAACATCAATTCCTGATTTACCAGAATCTAGTGATAGATCTGAACTCAATGCGAGTTGTTGATTATTAGCGGTCGATGGAGCTTCGACGGAATCTGGTCGGGTGGAGGTAAAATTACAACCGCTAATTAAAAGCGGGACAAAGCAAATAATTGCTTTACGTATCATGCGCATGGCGCAAATCGTAGGGATAAGAAGTATTTAGGTCAAGTTTTTTATGAAGATATTTAAAAATTGTCTTTCCAGCTTCTTATTACGGCAAAAACATCATGTGGTTTATCCAGTTTCCTACCGGAATGTTGGCTTGCAGCATCAATCACACTAGCTATTTCACAGCGGAGGAAAGGATTAGTTTCTTTTTCGATTGCTAATGTACTGGGGACTGTTGGTTGATAATTGTCTCTATATTTTTTTGCCTGCATTAAACGTTCTTGAATAGCTTTGTTATCGGGCTCAACCTTGGCCGCAAATTGCAGATTTGATACGGTATATTCATGTCCGCAATAAAGTAAGGTTTGATCCGCTAATGATTTGAATTTCGATAATGACGCATGCATTTGTGGTGGCGTACCTTCGAACATGCGACCACAACCCGCAGTAAAAAGCGTATCGCCACTAAATACCATGTCATTCGTATAATAGGCGACGGCACCAGAAGTATGCCCGGGTACATCCAGTATATTGAGTTCTAAATTCAGTTCAGTTAACGAAACAACATCACCTTCACCGATAGGATGAGTGCTTCTGGCAACAGTTTCGGTTTTTGGTGTGAAAACGGGTATATCGTATTTTTCAGTGATTCCCGGGATACCACCAACATGATCCCAATGATGATGTGTAATCAATATGGCAATCGGGATTAATCCATCTGATTCAATTAGATTTAATAGTGGTTCTGCTTCGCTAGGGTCAACAATAGCGATATGTCCGCTTGCCTTGTTTTTTAGCAACCAGATATAGTTATCCTTTAGCGCGGGTAGGGGTATGATCTCTAACATGGTTTAATGCTGGCAGCACAGTTAATCGGAGTCAATTAAGTAAATTCAATGAGTTCGGAAAAAAATAAAACCGCAATACTAAGAGAAAAACTATCAAACTGGTTCAGAAGTCCGCTGGGCAAGCGTGTTTTTGCTCAGGAAGAGGAACAAATGCAGGAAATT
>JBFIIJ010000181.1:0-5443 GCA_041601315.1 Gammaproteobacteria bacterium | reverse complement strand
GGCGATTCTAAAGTGCTCGGAATCTTTTAATTCTAAACTTGTTTTTTCATGTCACGCAACGAACCTTTCCAGCCAGTGAATATACAAAAGCAACCGACTAATAAAAATAATACAGGAATAAAAATAGAGGAAGATATAGTTGAAGACGTTGTTTTTTGAAGCACCGCTTCGGATGGGTTGTCGGGATTATAATAAGCAGATTGTGAAGAGCCTACAGGATAATACCTGATTACACGTTGAGCATCTTTTGATCTACTGTATCCGTCACCAGGATAACTGAATTTATTTGATTGATAAGTTTTGCCATTAACTTCATATTCATAATGAATATGAAGCACGTATGTTTGGGTGTTTCCGTTTGTCGTTGTGTTGCTAACAGTTGTTTGAATTACCTTGCTGTCCAGGATCTTTGCTAATGTTGGTACAAAGTGTTTAGAAGCATCAGCTTGTTTTTGTTGACTCCAGATAATAGCGTAACTCATATAAAGGCTAAAAGCGGTAAACAGCAGTCCGAATATAAAAAGTTCCCAATTAATTTTAGGGTGTTCCTGATTGTCTGTTTTGTTATTCATGATCCAACTCATATTACGCTTAACAATGTAAAAGGCTATGACACTTTTAATATACTCAACTAAAGATTCAAGACCTGACCCCAAAGATGAACGTGTTCATATAAAGGCTCCTTTTTAATATTAATTAACTCTTTCCTTTATTAATCAAGCGTTGTTCGAATTTTGATTTCAGATGACAGTGTTTTGTGTACCGGACAAAGATCAGCAATCTCCATAAGTCGTTGACGTTGTTCGTCGGTTAAATCCCCTTCAAGCACAATCTCGCGCATGATTTCGTCAACTTTGCCTTTACTGGATTCGCAATCTTTACAATCTTCAACATGTATTTTGCGATGATGTAATCGCACGCGTACACGTTCAAGTGGCAGTTGTTTGCGTTCCGCATACATGCGTATTGTCATGCTGGTACATGCACCAAGACCCATCAGTAAATATTCATAAGGGCCGGGGCCGGTATCATTGCCACCGAGGCTCACTGGTTCGTCAGCAATCAACGAGTGACTGCCAGATGTTATTTTTTGTGTATAGCGGCCAGTAAGTGTTTCTTCGACCTCGACAAGCGTTAAAGGATTTTTGTTATCAATTTGATCCTGAACTGCACCGTCTTTTAACAAGCCATCCGCCATGTTCTAATCCTGTAAATAATATATAGAGGTTCTAATCTAGACTGTTTTAAATAAAATTAAAGCGCTATGTTCCCTTTATTTTTTTCTTTCTTAATTTCGCGCAAGACAATATACAAAGCATAGCCCGCCGGGATCAATGGTAAGGCCGCAGTATACATACCGGAAACATAATGGAATGTGCCGTCTTCCAGAAATGGGAAAATATAATGCGACAGCTCAGCCATGGTCATAGCAACAATAAAGAAACTCAGGAAGTAATAACCAAACGACGTTTTCTTTAATAAGAGAATCGCGCCTAATATCCACATTGCCGGTCCCAGAAATGCGGCAATGGTCATAAAAGTTTGTTCCTGTACATGAAAGCCAAAGATATCAGTCACAGCAACTTCAAAGTCAGTTAAGTATTCTTCATACACATGAAGTATAAAAAGGATGACAGTAGTTAAATAAGGAATGATAACTTTAAGCGGATCAATCGGTGTTTTGTAAGTAGTGAATCGCCATAAAACAAAACCGCCAACAGACGCAACGAAGAAAACAATCCCCGGAACTTTGCCCATGGAGAAATAGGCCATGCTTACAAAGGCAATGATGAAAAGTAGGACAAAAGCATTTGTTGTTTTATTGTTAATTATTTCTTCTCTATAAAAGTTGTTTCAAGATTTAAGACCTGACTTCAAAGATTTGATTTTATAATATCTTGCTCTGGCTTCTAAAAAGAAGTCCTTATTGTTTGTATAGCTATTTACAATCCAATCTACGTACGCATCACTATACTGAGTTACTCCATAATTAGGAGTATGGTGAAATTCTGGATGTTCAGTAATATCATGAGCGTACCATAAAGAAAGAACATCATATGAATTAAAGATAACACCATCAGGAAGCCTTTCTTTTATCTTAACGATAAGTTCTTTTTGTCTATATGGATGCGATAGATCATAATCTATTGTTCCGTATATAGGTGCTGATGGATCAGTCGTCAATCGAACAAGTGCAGCTGCATCACTCGCAGAACGATGGGCAAGCTTGGGAACTACTACAACTTTTGATTCGCTAGGTGCTTTTACAATTTTACCTACATCACTTAGCCATGACTTTCTAACCTTATCAAGTTCTTTTTGAAAAGAACGGCGTATATCATCAGTGTTTCCTGGTGAGCTTTTAGCGCCGTGACGGAAATAAACACTACCTTCTTTAAATGATGTTTGCTGTTTATTGTCAACGCTATATGTGCCGGGTTTTTTAAACACAATAGGTATTGCATTGCCCTCGATAGTCATTAGTGCAATATTATTACCGTTTTTTTGTTTTTCTATTATATTGAATTCCGAAAACTGCATACCTATGTACCTAGATATTTTGTTAGTTATATCAGCAGAGTCATAATTCAATAATGCCGTTGCGTCATATCCAGTTGGTTCGCCTGTATCGTTTAGACCAAAGGCAATGATGCCTCCACCTGAATTCGAAATTGAGATAATATCTTTTATTACTTCGCACCAGTCTTGTTTGGACGTAATATCAAATTCCGACTTAAATTCAATGAACTTGGTCTCTCTATTAGCTGTTAATGATTTTTCTATCAGCTTATCCATAGATGCTTACTAGTAACCTAACGCTTTTGTAACAAGCTCACAATGAATGAGTCTGATACGGATATTGAACCCACAGGGTCACGATGAAATTCAAGCGTTGGCCTGTGGGACTTTGTTTGCAAACTTGTTAAGTGTGAATGCATTTAGGTCGATAGGTGTCCGACCACGCTGCTGACTCCGATAGTCCACATTGTTTCAAATATAGAGCTAAAGAACACACGAGTACGAGCAGTTATTGTTTTTACCATAGGAACCTCCTTTTTACTGTTGTCGTTGACCGAAAGGATCAAGTTATGACTAATGTAACGCAGTAATACAAATAGAAGGACTACGGAGCCAACAAACGCTAGGGGAATTGAACCCCAACCTATTACCCCTATCGGCCTAAATACACTCCCAGTTTTTTACATATAACAGCATGATTAATAGGAGTCCTTCCTGTTAATCATTATTAACAAGAACTCCATATAATTATTGCTAATTTAGATATTGTTAAAGCTTCTGCTTCAGATCGAAAGCAGAAGTTACTATTAATAAAAAATGGCTCCAAATGAGCCATTTTTTGTTTTTGATTAATCATTTCTTGATTCGTCCCTGACTCAAGTTGTTTAAGATTATGCGGAGATTGCATCCCGCAATTTTTTCATTGCGTTATTTTCAATCTGTCTTATGCGTTCTGCGGAGACGCTGTGTTCAGCAGCGAGTTCATGTAGTGTTGCTTTGTCTTCTGCTAACCAACGCTTTGCAATAATGTCTTTGCTGCGATCATCTAACAAGGCTATGGCTTTGTGTAATGAATCCTGGCTTTCTTCATTAAGCTGTGCGGTTTCGATTAACTCTTCTGGCCCTGCACTTTTATTTTCGACATAGTAAGCCGGTGCATAGACTGATTCTTCATCGTCATTATCATTCGCTGCGCCATCGAAAGCGGCATCGTAGTTGCTCATGCGTTTTTCCATTTCAACGACTTCACTTGGTTTGACACCGAGCGTTTCAGCCACTTCGTTGACTTCATTCGGGTTTAACCAACCTAAACGTTTTTTTGATGAACGAATGTTAAAGAACAATTTTCGTTGTGCTTTGGTTGTCGCAATTTTAACAATGCGCCAATTCTTAAGAATAAACTCATGCATTTCAGCACGTATCCAATGAACGGCAAATGAAACCAGTCTCACACCCATTTCCGGATCAAAACGTTTGACCGCTTTCATGAGTCCGACATTACCTTCCTGAATCAGGTCGGCTTGGGGTAATCCATAACCGTTATATCCGCGCGCAATCTTTACGACAAAGCGAAGATGCGACATAACTAATGCACGCGCTGCTTCGATATCTTCTTCATCACGGAAACGGCGTGCCAGTTCCTGCTCTTCTTCCAAAGTCAGGATAGGCACTTGATTGACCGACGAAATATAGCTCTCAATTGAGCCTGTCGGTAATGCAAATTGTAAATTTGATTTTATTAGCTGATTCATAGACCTCTTCCTATTTTCAGATAAATCGGCTTCATTTAGCCAAAGTTTAGCACTCCAATTATAAGAGTGCTAATTATTTGATAAGTTCAACCGAGAAATGAAGCTAAATGATTGAAATTACAGGTGTCTTTATACGGGGTCGATAGCTTTTAAATGGCGTTTTACCGAGATCCAGGAGCCAATTAGGCCTAGTGCAATGCCAATGCCGATGAGCAGCAGGCTATTGAAGAAATCGAGGCCTATCAGCTGGAAATCACTGGCGTAGAGGTTGGCAAGTTGTTTCACCGGACCACGAAGCATTTGCATGGAAACCGTAATTAAAACCCAGGCGATTATTCCGCCGAATGCGCCATACCAAAGTCCACTGTAGAGAAACGGTCTTTGAATAAAGCTATCTGTTCCGCCAAAAAGTTTGGTGATTTCTATTTCTGCTCGTCGATTATATATCGATAAGCGAATGGTGTTGCCGATGATAAGTAAGACGCCGATAGCTAATAAGGTTGAAAGTATAATAATGACGCGATTAATGATATCGAGCAGATAAAGTAAGCGTTTTATCCACTGGCTATCGTATTGTGCATTATCGACTTCCGGCATTGCTTCGAGTTCTTTGATCAAACTTTCAGTTTCAGCTTCATGCATACCATCAATGGCAGGTTTAACTAATATCACATTTGGTAATGGATTTTCATCAAGCGCATTCAGTGCATCAGCAAAACCGGAAAGTTTTTGATATTCCGCTAAGGCATCTTCGCGTTTGATTAAAACAGTTTCATTAATGGTTTTGTTTTCTTTTAGTTTGTTTGCAAAGGTTAATGCTTGTTCGTCATTAATATCGGTTTGTAAAAACAAAGTAATTTGTAATGAGCCATCCCAGCTTGAAGAAACAAAGCGCACGTTATCAAGCAATAAATAAAAGCTGGCGGGTAACGCAAGTGAAATACCAATTACGGCGGTGGTTAAAAAATTACTTAGCGGATATTTTAGATACTGACCGAGGCTAAAAATAAAAGCCTGCATGTGTTGTAACAACCACATGTCGAAACGACGTTTAAGTTCGCTTTTAAACGTTTTATTCGGTCGCGTGTTTTTTTTCTTATTAACCGGCTTCATTGCTGCTCGTATTTTCTTCTAAAGGCGTTCCGGCATGTGTCAGTATGCGGCCTTGTTTT
>JBFIIJ010000180.1:0-5449 GCA_041601315.1 Gammaproteobacteria bacterium | reverse complement strand
TATGAATATTTACTAAGAGAAGATCAGGTAAAGCATAATCCGGTAACAAATGTTGATGCGCCACGTATTGGTCGTTCCTTGCCAAAGACTTTAACCGAATCGGAAGTAGAAGCGTTACTTGATGCGCCTGATACAGATGACATACTTGGGGTTCGTGATAAATGCATGTTGGAATTATTGTACGCAACAGGATTACGAGTATCGGAACTTGTTGGGCTTGTGGTTCAGCAAGTTAATTTAAGACAAGGTGTGGTTAGAGTAACAGGCAAGGGAAATAAGGAACGGTTGGTGCCTTTGGGTGAAGAAGCGTCGCAATGGATAGAACAATATCTTTCATGTGCACGAAATGAAATATTAAACGGTTCCATGTCGGATGCTTTATTTCCGAGTAAACGCGGCAAAGCAATGACACGTCAAACATTTTGGCACGCTATTAAGCGTTACAGTATTGTTGCTGGAATTAATAAAACATTATCGCCGCATGTTCTGCGTCATGCATTTGCAACGCATCTTATTAATCATGGCGCTGACCTTAGAGTCGTACAAATGTTGTTAGGTCATAGTGATATATCAACAACACAGATCTATACACATGTTGCCAGAGAAAGATTAAAAGATTTACACAGTGAACATCATCCAAGAGGATAGTTAAATCGAATTATATTTTCGATTAGTGGCTTTGAGGTAGTACAGTATAAACTTCTTCAAGAGTTGTAAAACCATCAGCTACTTTTTGTGCGCCACCTATTTTTAAAGGTCGCATGCCTGTTTTTATAGCAACTTCACGCAATGTATCAATGTCTGTATGCGATGTGATATTTTCCCGCAGTGTCGGGTTCATTGTTAATATTTCATAAATCCCGGCACGTCCCATGTAGCCAGTATGTCGGCATTCATCACAGCCTACAGGCTTACATATTTTAGGTGGCATTTTTAATTTATTAGGACTGGCAAATTCATTCCAGCTTTCCTCATCTGTATCAACAAGCTCTTTGCAATGCACACACAATGTTCTCAATAATCTTTGTGCAACGATGCCTTGTATAGTTGCCTTTAATAAAAATGGTTGCATGCCAATATCAATTAAACGTGTGATTGCAGAAGGGGCGTCATTGGTATGTAAACTGGATAAAACAAGGTGACCAGTTAAAGCAGCTTGAATCGCAATGTCAGCTGTTTCCCGATCACGTATCTCTCCAATCATAATGATGTCTGGATCTTGTCTTAGCAATGTTCTAACACCAGATGCGAAATCAACATCAATCGCTTTTTGTACTTGCATTTGATTAAACTGCGGGTCTACCATTTCGATCGGATCTTCAATCGTACAAATATTAACTTCTGGTCTAGCGATCTGATTTAGTGCCGAATATAACGTCGTTGTTTTTCCTGAACCTGTTGGACCAGTAATAAGAACAATTCCATGTGGGCTATCGAGCATTTCATTCAATTGTTTTTGATCATGTTGAGTAAAGCCGAGTTGTTTATAACTTTTAACCAACATTTCGGGATCAAAAATACGCATTACCAGTTTTTCTCCAAATGTTGTTGGCATGGTAGATAAACGCATTTCAACTTCTTTACCGGATGGTGTTACTGTTTTAACTCGACCATCTTGAGGTCGGCGACGATCAGTGACATCCATGCGACCTAAAGATTTTAAACGACTGGTAATCGCTCCCATTAAAGAGACAGGAAGTTCGTGTACGATGTGCAAGACACTATCTATTCTAAAACGAATTCGACCTTTTTCCCTTCTGGGCTCAAGGTGTATATCACTGGCGCGTTGCTCAAAAGCAAATTGTAATAACCAGTCAACAATACTAACAATGTGTTGATCATTAGCATCAGGTTCACCAGCTTTCCCCATTTTGACGAGCTGTTCGAAATTTTGAATGAGTGCGATAGGTTCATCTTTACGTTCGTTTGTTGCGCCAAGGATTGATTTACTTATGCCATAAAATTCGATTAAGTAGCGTTCAAGATCTCTTGGATTAATAATGACGCGTTTAATTTTTAACTTGACGATACGTTCTAATTCACTTTCCCAGGAGGTAATAAAAGGTTCGCAAGTTGCTATAGTTAGTTCTGTTTTATTAACTTCTACGGGTAATATTTTCAGTTTTGAAGCATAGGCTTGAGAAACTATAGAAGTTGTTTTTTGTACATCAATTTTTAATGGATCAATACGTAAGTATGTTTGGTCTACTTTTTCAGCAAACCACTTTGTTAGTGTTTCGAGACTTAGTGGATAGCTAGGTTTCGTAGTTGATTGCCAGCCTTGCTCGGCAACAGTAATTAATGGATGAATTTGAATTTTTGTTTGGTCAGAAGTGATATTAGATAATTGGACACGCTGTTGTGATTTAATTAGCCCATCTTTCTCAAGAAGATCAAGGATGTAGGCAAGATCGAGTTTTGTTTCTGGTGTTTGTTTTTTTACTGTGTTCTTCATCACAAATCCGTTTTTTCCGCATTCAATACGATGGTTGTGACTTTATCATGGAAAAAACGACACATCGAATGTTTCTCTACTGAAAATAGTTTTGCTGTAAGGGAACAGACACTCTGTATAATGGTCGGATATAGATAGAATTTTATGCAAAGCGATGATTTGCTGATAATAATAATTTACTGGAGAAAACATGAAGTTTTACGCAATTTTTTTATTTGGTTTATTTTCCACCACAACCGTATTGGCAGATGACACTTTAACGGAAGATTTGAATACAGCAATCTCTCGGTTTTTGCCGGATGCTGATATTCATAGTATTAAGCCAACTCCAATAGCAGGGCTTTATCAGGTATTGATAGGTTCAGAAGTTATCTACATGACACGTGATGGTAGATATGTGGTCAAAGGTGAAATCCTTGATATCAATGAGCGTAGGAACTTGACTGAAGATGTTCGTGCAAACTCCAGAGTTGAATTAATTGCTGGTATTAATAAGAACGAATATATCGAATTTACAGGTAAAAATGCGCATGATGCAATTTATGTCTTTACCGATATTGATTGCGGTTATTGCAGAAAACTGCATCGTGATGTTCCTGAATTAAATGCAAGAGGGATTAGTGTTCGTTATCTTGCTTATCCTCGCGCGGGTGTCCAGTCTGAAGCTGGACGGGAAATGAGTTATGTCTGGTGTGCAGATGATCGACAAAAGGCCTTAACAGCAGCAAAAAACAGAGAATCAGTAGAAGCCAAAACATGTAACGATCCAGTGGCTCAACAATATGCGTTAGGGCAGAAAATGGGTGTCAGAGGAACACCATCGATATTCTTAGAGAATGGCAGGAATCTGCCTGGTTATTTACCACCAGATGAAATCGAAAAACAGCTTAGTCTTGAATAAAAAAGCTTAATTGTTTTTCAGCCCTAATCCTTTAACTGACTGAATGATTGCTGTTGATAACCTGTCGTCTTTTTCTATGTTGGTAACTTTTATAGGTAAAAAATTCAAATCATAAGCACACCATAAAAACGTTTCCTGCTTTTTGTTTGTTTTGTCCAGAGCAAGTTTTATTGTTTTAAATTTGCCAAGAGGTGTCTCTAATGTCTCGTCGGCAATACGTTCAAAAACATATTGTTTTATTTTGCCGCCATCAGCAATGGCATAACTTTCAGGGATATCTCCTGACATAAGGTCAGACATTATGGTTAATTGATAAAGTAATTTATCCTGAATCCCTTTTTGAGTCTGCATATGCCATATTGACTCGTTAACACGATTCGTAATCTGTTTTTTATCCCAGTTAAAGCTTATTTCAGCATCTCTTTCTTTTTTCCCTTTGGTATGGTGATAGGTGTAGTTCAAGGGAGTAAAGTGAGAGTCGATTAAATCCCATGTGCTCTCTTCGAGTATGTGGACTTTTTTTAATAGTGCGATAAAACCGGTTGTTTTACTTTCAGAACGAAATGTATATTTGCCATCTTCCTGCTGATAAAAACGTCGTTCCATTAAGCCCACTTGAGTGTTATCACTATATAAAGTGTAATTCGCCTCAAAAAAGGCAGGAATTCCGTCATTAGCTAGGCACAATGGCGTGCTAAGCAGTAAGTAAAGTAAAAATAGATGCGTTTTAACCAACATATTGAATACTATGACAATTATCGTGTGTTAAAATTCCTCGAATTGACCTAAATAAGAAGCACTTAATACCAATGCAAGAAATCGTTTTTAAGCCAAAAAGCTCGGCAAAAATCCTGGTTGTTGGCGACATTATACTTGATCAGTATATCTATGGTGAAACCAATCGTATTTCACCAGAGGCACCTGTCCCTGTTGTTCGTGTAGACAGTACAGAAGAAAGAGCGGGTGGCGCGGCAAATGTTGCAGTTAATGTTTCATCATTGGGTGTTGCTGTCCAATTATTGGGTATAACTGGAAATGATGAATTCTCTTCACGACTGGAAAAAATACTCACAGAGCAAGGAGTGGAATGTCATTTTGTCCAACAAGATGATTTTCCTACTATCACCAAGCAACGAGTATTAAGCCGACATCAACAGTTAATCCGACTCGATTATGAAAAAGAAAGAGATACACTCGACACAAGTGCGCTTATAGAAGAATATTTGAAATTAATTGAAACTGTTGATGTTGTTATTCTTTCAGACTATGCAAAAGGAAGTCTGGATAAGGTTAAAACGCTGATTAAACTTGCGAAAGAAAAGAACGTTACAGTTCTGGTCGATCCTAAATCAAATGATTTTAGTATTTATAGTTCTGCTAATGTACTTACGCCTAATTTTAAAGAGCTTGAAGCTGTTGTTGGCGAGTGTAAGACAAACGAAGTATTGATAGAAAAGGGCACCCAACTTTGTAAAAGCTTGCAGTTAGAAGCATTGTTGGTCACCCGTGGCGAAAAAGGGATGACTTTATTACGTGGTAATGAAGCTCCTTTACATCTAAAAGCTGAAACACATGAAGTGTATGATGTTACGGGTGCCGGAGATACTGTCATTGCCGTTTTGGCTGCCGCAATTGCATGTGATTCTAATTTAGAACAGGCGACAGCATTAGCTAATACGGCGGCAGGTCTGGTTGTTGAAAAGCTGGGTGCGGCAACGGTTACCGTTGATGAACTTAATGGTGCTAGTGTTAATAAATATCAAGCATCTGTTTCAATGGACAGTCAAGCCGTATTAAAAGTGATTAATCAAGCTAAAAGAAATGGCGAACAAATTGTCATGACGAATGGTTGTTTTGATATTTTACATCTAGGACATATTAATTATTTGATAAAGGCAAGATCATTAGGTGACCGCTTGATTGTTGCTGTTAATGATGACGAGTCAGTAAAACGATTAAAAGGTGATTCAAGACCAATAAATCCTGTAAAAAATAGAATGACTATATTGGCGGCATTAGCGTGCGTTGATTGGGTTGTGCCATTTGGTGAAGATACGCCTGAACAACTTATTTCAATGCTTAAACCTGATATT
>JBFIIJ010000179.1:0-5449 GCA_041601315.1 Gammaproteobacteria bacterium | reverse complement strand
TATCATGATGAGGAGTGGGGAGTTCCACTTCGTTCTGATCGGAAATTGTTCGAGTTCTTAATACTCGAAGGTGCGCAAGCGGGTTTAAGCTGGATTACGGTATTAAAAAAGAGAAAAACGTATCGTGAAGTTTTTGACAAGTTCGACTTTAATATAATTGCCACATATAAAGAGGCGAAGATTCAATCTCTTTTAAATAATTCTGGCATTATTAGAAACCAACTGAAAGTGCGGGCAGCAGTTAAAAATGCAAATGCATTTATTGCAGTACGTGAAGAGTTTGGTTCGTTTAATAAATATATCTGGCAATTTACAGATGGCAAGACAATTCAAAATTCATGGAAATCATTAAAAGAGATTCCTGCACAAACTGACATTTCACAACTTATGTCTAAAGATTTAAAGAAACGCGGTTTTACTTTTGTTGGTCCTACTATCTGTTATGCTTTTATGCAGGCTACTGGTATGGTTAACGATCATGTTGTCGATTGTTATAAATATGAAGAGTTAAAATAATTATGTTTATTCGTCCTAAAGATTATATTTCCATTGATAATAAATTATTTTTTGCTGTTGTAAGTGAATATCAGGAAGATGATCGAGCATTGACATGGTTACGTTATGTTAAAGATGAAAACGGAATGCAAAAGTTAAATACAGAGCAGGCAGGGAAATTGATTAGTGAGTCATATCCGGAGTTTGTTTTTTATAGTGAATATGCGGATATAGAGTTACATGGCATACCGCTTGAATCTATAGGGCATGTACATCGTCCCGATCAAGCGGTAGTTCATTTAATGCATTTGTCTTCACCAGACAACATTCAGAAAGATGCAATTAATGTTGTTAAGTTATTTTTAGATGAGGGTATTAGACAAGAGAATTTAGGTATAACAGGCTCAATTTTGTTAGCTGCCCACAATGAAAAATCGGACATCGATATGATTGTTTATGGCCGAGAACAATTTTTTAAAGTTAGAGAATTGGTCAAGAAATTATTAGTAACTGGTGAACTAAAGTCACTTGATGAATCCATGTGGCAAGATGCGTATCAACGTCGTGATTGCACATTAAGTTTTGATGAATATAAAAAGCATGAGTTAAGAAAGTATAACAAGTTCATCTCTGGCTCAACAAAAGTTGATATCAGCATGGTCGCAGAAAATTTTGAACGCGTTTATGAAAATGGCCCATATAAAAAAATAAAAAGAGACAAAATTGAAGCTCTAGTAGTTGAAGATACCTATGCTTATGATTTTCCCTCACGCTATTTTATCGAACATGATAAATTTAATGAGGTGGTTTCTTATACTGCTACATACATAGGTCAGGCAATCAATGGTGAAAAAATTGAAGTTGCCGGTTATGTTGAACAAGGTCGTGATGGAAAGAAACGTTTATTAGTTGGCACAAATCGTGAAGCTGCTGGCGAATATATCCGATTAGTCGAATAAGTTAGACAAGAGATAAAAAATAATGACAGAACGAACAAAAATAATTGAGTTGTTAAAGTCAGAAAATGCTCAAGATTCAATATTAGCTAAAGGCTGGATTAGAACGCAGAGGGAAAGCAAAGCTTTTTCGTTTATAGAATTGAATGACGGTTCATGTTTGTCAAACATACAGGTCATTGTCGATAGTGATATTGAGGGTTATCAGGATGTTGTTAAGCTGACTACAGGCGCGGCGATATCAGTCAGTGGTGAGTTAGTTGAGTCTTTGGGGAAAGGGCAAAAATGGGAAGTACGTGCAAGCGCTATTGATATATTAGGTGTTGCACCAGATGATTTTCCGTTACAGAAAAAACGTCATACGGATGAATACTTAAGAACGATTGCGCATCTTCGTCCGCGCTCAAATAAATACAGCGCAATATTTCGTATGCGGTCGAAACTGTCGTTTGCTATACACCAGTTTTTTCATGAACGTGATTTTAAATGGGTGCATACACCTATTATTACCGGTTCTGATTGTGAAGGTGCCGGTGAGATGTTCAATGTAACGACAATGGATATAAATAACATTCCCAAGAAAGATGACAAAGTTGATTATGAACAGGATTTCTTTGGTAAAGAAGCGAGTCTTACAGTATCAGGTCAACTCTCTGTTGAAACGTTCTGTTTAAGTCTAGGTAATGTTTATACTTTCGGGCCAACCTTTCGCGCTGAAAATTCTAATACCAGTCGGCATATGTCCGAGTTTTGGATGATTGAACCAGAGATGGCGTTTGCTGATCTTCAGGATGATATGAAACTAGGACAGGAATTTGTTCAATACCTTGTCAAATACACAATGGAACAATGTGCTGAAGATCTGGAATTGTTTAGCAAGTTTGTTGATAAGAATTTAATGTCGACACTTGAAAATATTGTCAATAATGATTTTATTCGTCTTTCCTATACCGATGCTGTTGATCTTTTGTTAAAGAGCGGTCAGAAATTTGAATATCCGGTTAAATGGGGCAGTGATTTACAGTCTGAACACGAACGATTTTTAACAGAGCAACATTTTAAGCAACCAGTTATTGTTTATGATTATCCAAAAGATATAAAGGCGTTCTACATGCGTTTGAACGATGATGAAAAAACAGTTGCCGCAATGGACATACTGGTTCCTGCAATTGGCGAAATTATCGGTGGTTCGCAACGTGAAGAACGTTATGATGTTTTAACGCAAAGTATTAACGGCATGGGTTTTGATGAAGCTGATTACTGGTGGTATCTGGACACGCGTAAGTACGGTACTGTTCCTCATGCGGGATTTGGTTTAGGTTTTGAACGTTTGTTAATGCTGGTTTCCGGTATATCGAATATACGAGATGTGATTCCTTTTCCAAGAACGCCCAAGAATCTTGAGTTTTAAAGATATTATGTTTTATAAATTAGCAATAATACTATTTGTTATTCTATTAAGTTCAAGCTGTAGGTTGGCAGGCAGTATTGAAGGGAGTGGTGGCGCGTACACTGAAGATATTCAGAACTTATCAAAGTAACGTTGCATTTCAGCAAGCACTTTTTTCGAAAGCAATAAGGTTGAAATCAAAGTAGGGAAGATCATTAAGGCAAACATAGTATCAATTATGTTTATGATTGTTCCTTGCGACCATATTGCACTCATCGGAATGATGGCCAAATAAACAAAGACAAATTGATTCCCCATTTTTTTGCCAAATAAATAACGTGCACATTTCAAGCTGTAATAGGAATA
This sequence comes from Gammaproteobacteria bacterium, assembly GCA_041601315.1. Classification (GTDB taxonomy): domain Bacteria; phylum Pseudomonadota; class Gammaproteobacteria; order Eutrophobiales; family Eutrophobiaceae; genus UBA7359. Next base: position 2,242 of record JBFIIJ010000179.1, on the reverse strand, counting down.
GGTAATCATGGTTGAAAGAGCAAACAGTGTAAAAACAAAATAAACGATTAAATTACCAATGCCTGGCAATGATTGATTAAAAGATTCAGCTGTCATCAATACACCACTATCCATTGGATTAACGCCGGAACTAAGAATTACCAAAGCCGTACACGTGCATACAATATGCGTATCAATAAAAGGTCCCAGCATGGCGACAAGCCCTTCACGGACTGGCTCTTTTGTTTGAGCTGCGCCATGTGCCATAACTTCAGTACCAACACCAGCCTCGTTAGAAAAAATAGCACGCTTTATGCCGATAACGAGTACTTCCTTAAAGACTAATCCTGTCGCACCACCAACAACGGCTTCTTTGCCAAATGCAGAATAAAAAATATCTATAAAAATTGCCGGAACAGCATCAAAGTTAATAATGATGACAATTAAACTACTGATGACATAAGCTAAAAACATAAAGGGAACAATGCCGGCAGTGACTGTTCCAACCCGCTTTACATCACCAATGATAATAATGCCGATAAGTATCATTGCAGCTAATCCACTATATAATGGCGCTATTGATAATTCATTTTGCAAAAGGCTTGCAAGTTGGTTGACCTGAAACATCGGAATACAACCTATCAATCCGGCCATGGCAAAGAGTATGGCTAATGGTTTGAATTTCTTGCCGAGGCCACATTCAATAAAATACATGGGGCCGCCTTGTTCAATACCGTCTTCATCTTTTTTACGGTAAAGACAAGATAGTGTGCAGGTGAAGAATTTAATGATCATGCCAAACAAGCCCGCAACCCACATCCAGAATATTGCACCAGCGCCACCCATACTGATTGCAATGGCAACACCAGCAATATTACCCATACCAATGGTACCGGAGAGTGCAACGGTTAATGCCTGAAAGTGAGATATCTCTCCAGGGGCATCTTTCCTGTCGTATTTACCAGTAAGAATCGCAAAGGCATGAAAAAAACCTTTGAGTGGTATTAAGCGAGAAATAGTCGCGAAATATATTCCAGCTGCAAGAATAAAAATGACCAGAGGTAATCCCCAAAAGAGATCAACAACGACAACCCAAAACTGTTCAAAGTGATTCATGCAATAGTTTCATTATTATTATAAATTGCATTGAACATTAGCTTATCTTACTAGTCAAATCGACATCATTAATTAGCCAGATAACGTCATGCTTAAATATAAATCACTTCTTTTGTTATTAATGCTTTTTTCAGGACCATTCGTTCAAGCCGAAGTTGTTATTTCCAGCCCTAATACCAGAGTCAGTTTACTAGAGCTTTACACTTCTGAAGGCTGTAGCAGCTGCCCGCCCGCTGACAAATATATAAGTGAGCTTAAATCACATCCGGATTTATGGATATCAATCATTCCAGTTGCTTTTCATGTTGATTATTGGAATTACATCGGTTGGAACGATCGATTTTCATCACCGGAGTATTCAGCAAGACAAAGACGTTACGCGCGTACAAAAAATCTGAAGACAGTGTATACACCGGGATTTTTATTAAACGGAGAAGAATGGCGTTCTTTTTTTGGTTTAAGAAAATTATCAGTCGCTTCAGATAAAGAAATAGGGAAATTAAAATTAAAAATTAATGATATGGAATTAAAAGCAGAATATCAGCCGATTGAAAAAATGGATGATGAGACGCTTGTATTAAATATCGCTGTATTAGGTTTCGATATGAAAACGGAAGTTCGCTCAGGCGAAAACCACGGTAAAGAGTTAAGACATGATTTTACTGTGTTAGGTTATAAAACAATTCTCTTATATAAGAATGAATCTGTTTATACGGTGATGACCGAGTTACCCGACATCATTGAGACAGCACCAAAAATGGCAATATCAGCATGGATCAATAATGAAAATGATATGACGCCGGTTCAGGCAGTGGGTGGATGGTTAGGTAATTAATCTAATGTTTCATTGATTACTTGATTTAAAGCAATTAGTTACAAATTTATTTTTTACTACATTTAGGACACAATTCAAATACAGCATTATCAGGTGTAAAAGAATACAACACAGTGTCTAATATCCATTTTTCATTAGCCGTGATTATTCTAACATTACGACAAGATTTACACATTGTTATATTTCCATTCTTATCGAGATAATCCGGATCATCATTGTTCATTTGTTCGACTCCCAATCTAAATAATATTAATCTTGATTAGATAGTAGGAGTCAGGTGATAGTAACCGTACACAACACGGCGAGCTTATT
>JBFIIJ010000178.1:0-5502 GCA_041601315.1 Gammaproteobacteria bacterium | reverse complement strand
CTTGACATGCGTAATAACTTCCCGAGAAATAAGGCGTTCATTATCAGAAGAAAGTGAACGTTCACGACAAACAAAATAATTCTTATCAATCCATTCCCAGCTTCTTGGTTCGTAAGTCGTGCGCATATGATCACCATCGGTGATATCAATTAGCAATTTACCACTCGGTTTCATAATTCGACGGATTTCTTCAAGTACGCGAATATCATCCTCTTTGGTTTCAAAATAACCAAAGCTGTTACCTAATATTGTTACTACATCAAAGTAATCAGTAGGGAATGGTAACTTTCGCGCATCGCCTTCTTTAAAGCTAACATGTAAACCTTCTTTTTTAGCAACGCTCTTGGCACGGTTAACCAGGTAATGTGATCGATCCAATCCATGAACATTCCAGTAACCCTGACGCGCCATTTCCAGCACATGCCTACCCTGCCCACAACATAGATCAAGGATAAAAGCGTCTTTATCAACATCGAGCAAACCGGCAAAAACTTCAACTTCATGTTTAGTAATATTTTCGTCATTAACGACATCACCATCAGTACGCAAATAATTCGCATTAAAGATATGACGCCACCAGTCGGCTTTGACATAACTTTCCAGATTTTCAATAGGCCCGAGTACATCTATAAGACGTTGATTATTAGTCTTACGTTTACTTGTGCTTTCGCTTGTTTTTTTCATAGACATTTAAACCCTTATGATAAATAACAAAAGTGTCTAACGTCCGTTCTGACTGGATGCCAAAGACTAGATGGATTGGACAATCCACGTTGAGCGCGTAGTTAGTGTTTCACGAGAAGCGTTAATCTGTCTCGGCACCAGCCTTTAGCTGGTTTGCGCGCGAATTTTGTATCTAATAATTAGTGTTGTCTATCATTATTTAGCACCAATAATTTTGCTGATTATGTCAATGCAGCGGATGAAATAGGTCAATTAATTTGCAGAGAATTTTGTTTAATATTTTCTTATAAATCAGTTATTTATAATTGAAGTCCAGATTTAAAAGTATATAGCTTTTCCAAAATTAGCTTGCTGTCTTCAAGTTTCTAAAGTGTTGCTTATAGATAGAAGATACAGTAATCTGCTGCATTGCAGCATTTATTTACTTTAACTAATTTTAGAAGGAATCAGTGAAACCATGGTAATTGAAACTGAAAGCTACGTCTCCGTAGGAAAATTACAGATTAAAAAAAATCTCTTCGAACTTGTGAAAACAGAGATTGCTCCTAAAACTGAAGTCACTAACAAAAGTTTCTGGGCATCATTAGAGAAAATTTTACATGATTATATGCCAGAAAACGCCTCGTTATTAAAAAAGCGCGATGCGTTACAGAAAAAGATCGATAACTGGCATATTCAGAATCGAGATAAAAAACATAAACCCGCAGCCTATAAAAAATTCCTGAAAGAGATTGGTTATCTAGTTGATGACGTCGGTAATTTTTCAATCAATACTGAAAATGTTGATGATGAAATTGCCATAATTCCAGGACCACAATTAGTAGTTCCGCTTGATAATGCTCGATATGTTTTAAATGCGGTCAATGCGCGTTGGGGAAGTTTATATGATGCTTCCTATATTACTGACACCATTACACAAGCTAATGGTTGTAAAAAGATTAAAAAATATAATCCAATCCGCGGTGATCGAGTTATCTTGCGTGGCCGTAACTTACTCGACAGACACTTTGCTCTGGAAAGAGATACACATAAACATGTTACACAGTATTTCATAAATAATAATCAACTTGCTGTTCGCTTCGGTGACGGAAGCGAAACAACATTATTAAAGCCACAACAATTTGTCGGTTATACAGGTGCCGCTGAAAATCCGGATTCAGTATTACTTTGTCATCACAATTTACATCTGGAAATTAAATTTGGTGATGGTTATTTTATTGGTCAAAGTGACCACGCTAAAATTTATGATATTCAACTGGAATCTGCAGTAACAACCATTATGGACTGCGAAGATTCAGTTGCATCAGTTGATACCGAAGATAAAGTTAAAGTCTATAGTAACTGGCTTGGTTTAATGAAAGGCACATTGGTGCGTACCGTAGAAAAAGAAGATAAAACCATTCAACGTACAATGGAACCTGATAAAGAATATATCGGTGTTGATGGTAACTCAGTGACCAAGCATGGCAGAAGCTTAATGTTAGTCAGAAATGTAGGAAGTCATCTTTATACCGATATGGTTATGTATGATGGCAATCCCGTTCCAGAGACGATGATTGATTTAATGGTGACCTCACTTTGTGCCATACATGATTTAAAAGGTAATACCAAACGACGTAATAGCACAAAGGGCTCTGTTTATATTGTTAAACCCAAAATGCACGGCCCGGAAGAAGTCGCGTTTGCTAACAAATTATTTGCTCGTGCTGAAGAAGAACTTAAGTTGCCAACTAATACCTTAAAGATGGGTATTATGGATGAAGAACGCCGCACATCAGTTAATTTGAAAGCATGTATCTACTCTGCTAAAGAACGTGTGGTATTTATCAATACTGGCTTTCTGGACAGAACGGGTGATGACATTCATACCAATATGGAAGCTGGCCCTATTATTCCAAAAGCAGAAATAAAACAGGCCAAATGGTTACAAGCCTATGAAGATTCTAATGTACAAGTAGGTCTTGATTGCGGGCTCATGAATAAAGCACAGATAGGTAAAGGCATGTGGGCTATGCCAGAAGAAATGAACAATATGATGAAAACCAAGATTCAGCATTTAAAAGCTGGAGCAAACACATCATGGGTTCCTTCACCTGTTGCTGCGACATTACATGCTATTCATTATCATCGACTCAATGTAAAAAGCCGACAACACGCGCTAATGAGTGCTGCGAAAATTCCAGTTGATGACATACTCGATATCCCAGTGATGGATAAAAAACGTAATTTATCTGAAAAAGAAATTCGACATGAATTGGAAAACAATGCACAGGGTATTCTAGGTTATGTTTCGCGCTGGGTTGGACAAGGCGTGGGTTGTTCAAAAGTGCCTGATATTAATGACGTTGCATTAATGGAAGATTGCGCAACATTAAGAATATCCAGTCAACATATCGCTAACTGGTTACATCACGGTATCGTTACTAAAGAAGAAGTACGCGAAGCAATGAAACGAATGGCAGTGATTGTTGATAGACAAAATAGAGACGATAGTAAGTATGAGCCGATGTCAAAAGATTATAGCGCCAGTGTTCCATTTCTGGCAGCTATTGATCTTGTCTTGAAAGGTCGTAATCAACCTAACGGTTATACTGAATTTATTTTATACAAACGCCGATTAGAACAAAAAAGTCTCGGTTAATAAAAAATGAGTATTCTTTTTTTTAAAAAGAATACTCAAATTTTTCTTTAAATCGTTCTTTAAATTCATCTAGTGAAAATGAATGATTCTGTGTACCGTGATGAGCGATCTTGATTGATCCCATTAATGAAGCAATACGTCCTGTTGTTTCCCAATCAAACTCATTAACCAGACCATATAATAGCCCTGCTCGATAAGCATCGCCACAACCTGTTGGATCATTAATCGCTTCCGGTTTAACACTTGGGATTTCATGACGCTTATCTTTAGTATAGATATATGACCCTTTTGCACCACGCGTCACAATCAAAGCTTCAACCTGTTCTGATATTTCATGTGGTGATAACCCTGTTTTTTCCTGCATCATTTCCCATTCATAATCGTTAACTGTTACCCAGGTCGCCTGCTCTATAAATTTCTTTATATCCTCTCCATCAAACATAGGCATACCCTGACCAGGATCAAAAATAAAAGGAATACCTGCATCAACGAATTGCTGCGCATGTTGCAACATACCATCACGACCATCAGGGGAAATAATGCCTAACTTACAACCTTTAGCATCACTTACCTTGTTTCGGTGTGATTCATTCATGGCACCGGGATGAAATGCGGTAATCTGATTATCGTCCAGATCAGTGGTGATAAAAGCCTGACCGGTAAAGGCATCGTTAATCACAGTAATATATTCCTGACTTATATTATGTTTTTTCATCCAATTAGCATAAGTAAAGAAATCGTTACCTACTGTTGCCATCGTCATCGGCAAACTTCCGTCTAAAAGGTTTAATCCATATGCTATATTTCCAGCACAACCACCAAATTCACGGCGCATTTCAGGCACGAGAAAAGATACATTTAGCATATGTACTTTATCGGGAAGGATGTGATTTTTAAACTTATCTGGAAAAACCATAATATGGTCAAAAGCCATGGAGCCACATATCAAAACACTCATATTTAAAACCTTATATAATTAATGGAAATGAGCCAGGAAACTCAAGCCGGCTAATATAGCATTCCTACCGTTAGCTGTTAATTTGATTTTTGTTTTATTTATCAGGGATTTTGCCGTTATAGATGATAACAACATGACACTAAGCCAGATACTATTTCACCAACAATTAATCTTCTCGATATTCATTTATTGCATCAGTGTCGTCATCGCATTATTTATATTTACTTTTATTCATGACAAATCGAATAACCTCTTTACACGATTTTGTTTGGATAAGATTGGTCTGCCTTTAATAATGGCATTATTGATGATTGGATTTATCTTACTGGTATACCCAATCAATTTTGGCATCGAATCAGCACCATCAATTCATGAACTGCTGGCTAAAGATGGCAAGCGGTCAAATTTCATTATTAATATGGTTTTCCTGCTGACATTCTTCTTTCCATTAATCCCGGTTATAGGTAAATGGGAAGAACTCATTATTCCTTTGCAAGGAATATTAGCCTCAATAATTATTTTTAATTGGCTTTGTCAGGGTCTAGAGATAGAAAACTATTCGCTCTTCCCCGATTTCAAAACAATCTGTTTTATCTTAATTGTTTCTTTGATAACACATTGGTTAGCAAAGTATCTTGCAGCGCATTGTGGTGCGTATCTTGATAAACTCTATCACCGTGAAGGTTTCCAAATATTAATTTTTAAAGCCGTTATTCTAATTATGCAAAGTCCAGTTATATTTATCTTCGGTATCTATCTCGGTAAACAAATACCTTAAAATCATAGTGATATAATGGCAGTTCAAAGAAAAATTATTCATGTGGATATGGATGCATTCTTTGCATCAGTAGAACAACGTGACCAACCCGAATATCGTGGCAAACCATTAATTGTTGGAGGCAAACCCAATAGTCGCGGTGTTGTTGCTGCATGTAGTTATGAAGCACGTAAATTCGGTATTCATTCCGCCATGCCGAGTTCGCAAGCTTATCGTTTGTGCCCGCAAGCGATTGTTGTCCCGCCTCGATTTGAGGCTTACCGAGAAGTCTCAAATCAAATACGAGAGATATTCTGGAAATATGCGTCTGAAGTTGAACCTTTGTCATTGGATGAAGCTTATCTGGATGTGACCTACACTGCGGAATACGATGGGTCTGCAACCTTAATCGCAAAAGCAATCAAAAAAGACATATTGAAAGAAACTCAACTGGTAGCTTCT
>JBFIIJ010000177.1:0-5590 GCA_041601315.1 Gammaproteobacteria bacterium | reverse complement strand
GCTGGGGTGGCTGGTGGTTCTGGGACCCTGTTGAAAACGCATCATTTATGCCCTGGTTAATTGGCACGGCATTAATACATTCATTAGCAGCAACTGAAAAAAGAGATGTCTTTAAAAACTGGACGATCTTATTAGCAATCTGTGCGTTTGCTTTAAGCTTGCTCGGAACATTTCTCGTGCGCTCCGGTGTATTAACGTCTGTACATGCATTTGCAACCGATCCGACTCGTGGCGTTTTTATCCTCGCATTGCTTGGCGTATTTATTGGTGGTTCTTTATTACTCTATGCAATTCGTGCTCCGTCTACAAAAACGAGCGGGCAATTTAAATTGTTTTCGCGTGAAACATTTTTATTATTTAATAGCGTGCTTTTATTAGTTGCAATGTTGACGGTGTTACTTGGTACGATTTATCCACTGATTGTTGAGTCCTTGGGCAAAGGTAAGCTTTCAGTCGGTGCGCCCTACTTTAATGCTGTCTTTATTCCTTTAATGACACCTGTCGCAGTACTGATAGGTATTGGTGCCATTGTTAGATGGAAACAAGATGATCCCTCTCGTGTTTGGCAACAACTACGTTATTTATTTGTTGCCAGTATTGTTATTGGTACTTGCATAGGCTTTGTGTTCTATGAAGCTCATCTTGTAAAAACAATCGGTGGCATTATTGCTGCTTTATGGATAATTCTAACCAGTCTTGCTGCATTAAAAGCACGATTGGCAAACAGACAAAACAAACTGGCTGCTTTGCAAATTATTCCTCGCGGATTTTACGGCATGACAATGGCACATATCGGCTTTGCATTTTGCATTATTGGCATCACCATTACTACGCAACATAGTGTTGATCTACATGAACGCATGGCAGTTGGCGATGCTGTCGAATTTGCCGGTTATAAATTTATATTAGACGATTTACATGCTTTGCCTGGACCTAATTATCGAGCGACAGAGGCAGTCGTTAAAGTGTTTAAAAATAAACGTCACGTTACAACATTACGTTCACAAAAACGTATCTATGCTGTTCGCAATATGCCAATGACTGAAGCAGGTATTGATTCCGGTTTAATGCGCGATTTATATGTCTCGCTTGGAGAACCACTTGATGATAAAGCTTGGAGCTTTCGTCTTTATCACAAACCTTTTGTTCGTTGGATCTGGTTAGGTGCAATCTTCATGTCGCTTGGTGGGTTACTCGCCGCAACAGATAAGCGTTATCGTATTAAAGCAACAAAACACAAAGCAGCCGACATTGATAAAGCAACCGTTTCTGTAAAATAAGACCATGATTCGCTACTTACTTCCTCTAGGATTATTTGTTGGTCTCGTCGTAATTTTTATCTATGGCTTACAACACGACCCCAGACACGTGCCATCACCTTTAATTGGTAAGCCGGCACCTGAATTTAATTTGCCGACTTTACATTCACCCGACGTTAATATTCATTCGGAAGATTTGAAAGGCAAAGTATCATTGTTAAATGTGTGGGCATCATGGTGTGGCGCCTGTCTCACAGAACATCCTGTTTTAATAGAAGCGACATCGAAACATCCCAATCTAAATTTATACGGGCTTAATTATAAAGATAAACGCGAAGATGCATTGCAATGGCTTGAACAGTTAGGCAACCCTTATATTGAACATGCTTTTGATGAATCGGGTTCGATTAGTATTGATTATGGTGTCTATGGCGCACCAGAAACATTTGTAATAGATAAAACAGGTATTATTCGTTACAAACATATTGGCCCAATCAGTAAACAACAACTTGAAACAATTATTCTGCCTTTAGTTAAAGAGCTTGAGTCTCAACAAATATGAAAACCTTAGTTCCATTATTATTAATATTGATTACTGTATTTAGCAATGTTGCTTATTCCAATGACGAACCTGTTCAGTTTAAAAATCAAAACCATGAACAACGTTATCAATCTCTAATTGAAGAAATTCGTTGCCTCGTTTGTCAAAATCAATCTTTAGCTGATTCAAACGCTGAATTAGCACAAGATTTAAGAAATGAAATCATAGACATGATTGTTGCAGAAAAAAGTGATGAGCAAATTACTCAATTTCTTGTAGAACGATATGGCGACTTCGTATTGTATCGCCCACCATTAAAAGAAAACACATGGCTACTTTGGTTCGGTCCATTTATATTTGCATTCATTGGTTTGTTTGCAGCAATCATAATTATAAGAAACCAAACAAACGCCAAAAATTCGAATACAGAAATTGACGAAAAACAAAAACAACGTTTAGCAGAATTACTTAATACGGACCCGGATTCTGATTCAGGTGGAGACAAATAATGTTTACCTTCTGGTTAGTCGTTGTACTTTTATTATTAATTCCACTGTGCGTAATTTTAGTGACGTTGATGAGTACGCACGAGAACAATGATGAAACGGCAGAAGGTGAAACGGACTTATATCAATTAAGACTGGCAGAAATAGAACAAGATATTGAAAACGGACTACTGAGTGGTACGGATGCAAAAAACATAAAGAAAGAACTTCAGTTAACATTATTAAATCAAGATGATAATCATCAACAAAACGCAAAGTCTCGAATAGATTCAAACTCATCAACCATAACAGCGATCATCCTTTTAATTCTCACACCTGTTTTTGCCATAAGTATGTATATCCATTTAGGTCAGCCAGAACTGATGGAAAAAGCATCTTTGCTGTCTGAGTTTCATAATGCATCTACTGATGAAGAAAAAATAGCATCGATAGATAAAATGTTATCTCAGTTAGAGCAACGAATGATTAATGATCCTGATGATATTGATGGCTGGTTAATGTTAACCAATTCTTATACGGCACTTGAGCGTTATCCTGAAGCACTTAGAGCCGTAGATAATCTTTACCGACTCAGAGGTGACGACCCGTCAGTATTACTACGATATGCTGATATTTTAGCCATGACCAATGGCGGTGTTTATGCGGGTAAACCTACAGATTTAATAAACGAGGCAATTCGAATTGATCCAGAAAATCCAAATGGCCTTTGGTTCGCAGGATTAGCTGCTAATGAGCGTGGTGATGTAGAAGAAACTATTAAATATTGGCAACGACTTATTCCAAAACTTGAAGAAGGATCAGAACAACAGCAGCATATAAAAGATTTTGTTGAATTAGTAAGCCAACAGAATAATAGCGATCAAGATGACTATTCAACAAACATACCTAAACAAGAATCTAATCTACACGTCAACGTAAGTTTGTCAGATGCATTGATGAATGACGTTAAAGATGACGATACTGTCTTTATTTATGCTAAAGCACTAAGCGGCCCACCTATGCCACTAGCGATAGTCAGTAAGCTGGTTAGCGACCTACCCTTACAAGTTGTCTTGAATGATTCGATGGCAATGATGTCATCTAATAAATTATCTGATCATAAACAGGTACAACTCGTTGCCAGAATTTCAAAAAGCGGTAATGCCATTCCCGAATCAGGCGATTTAATCGGTCTGCTTGATACTGTTCAAACAAATATAAATGAATTAATCGAACTAAAAATCGACAAAAAAGTCCCGTAAACCCTTAATCCAGCTCGTGATTATTATTATTCAATAATAATCAAAAATAACCGATAACTAGATATACATTTCGGTTTTCTATCGAAATATAAAATACAAATAGATTATTTAGATTTTATGTGTGAGTTATTAGGATTAAGTGCCAATATCCCGGCTGATATACGTTTTACCTTTGCTGGCCTGAGACAACGAGGCGGCAACACAGGTATTCATAAAGACGGCTGGGGAATTAGTCTTTATGAAGGTCGTGGCAGCCGTTCCTTTCACGATCCACAACCCAGTTACGCATCCGAAGTCGCTCATTTTTTCCAAACGTCCGCAATCAAAAGCAAAATGATCATCAGTCATATTCGTCAGGCTAATCGAGGTCGAGTGTGTCTGGAAAACACACATCCATTTAGCCGTGAACTTTGGGGTTGTGATTGGGTGTTTGCACATAACGGACAGTTAAAAGGCATCAAGAAAAAAACCTTAACGTTTTACAACCCAAGAGGGACAACCGATAGCGAATATGCATTTTGTTATATGATGGATAAAATTCGAAAGAAATATCCAAAACGTCCGGCAAAAGATAAAGAACTATGGTCATTCATCGAATCACTCGCCAACGAAATAAACCAACTCGGTATCTTCAACATTCTCTTAAGCGACTCCAGACAGATGTATGCCTATTGCAGTAATAAAATGTGTTGGGTTACACGCAAATATCCTTTTGGACAAGCACGATTGATTGATACCGGCGATGTTATCGATTTCAATAATCACCTTTCAAAAAATGATGTCATGACTCTGGTTGCCTCACGCGCGCTAACCGAAAACGAGCAATGGCATTGTATGGAAGCAGGTGAATTCAGAGTATTCAATAACGGAAGATCTAGACGATTAGCTGCCTAGCGAATTAAAACCCTCTTTATCCTTACCCCAATATTGTTTGTATTAGTGTAATTAGTTACTCTTGATATTCTAAAATTTAGATTTCTTTCCTTTAATAAGGAGAATACAAATCCTTAATATTTTCACTAGATATCTGCTAATACTATTCATCCTTGCAATTACTTCTCATAAAGTAGTAGCAAACGAACTAACCATGAGAAGTTATGCACTACCCTACTATGGTAGTTTACAACTCAACGTTCCGGATTCATGGCGAGATCAAATACAACAACCACTTAATCAACACCCACCTACCATCGCTTTTACTGCGAGCGATGAAAAATCATTTGAAATTTTATTGTCGCCTATGTGGTCATATAAAGAAGATTTGAAAATGCCAAGTCTAGAGGATATTAAAATCTTAATTACATTAGCTGCAGAAGAAGCACAAGCGCAGGCAGTTAAAAATTCAGTCTCAATTAATCAATACCAAAATGAATCAAATAGTGGTTACTACTTTTCAGCAACTGACAAAGCTCCGAAGCCAGGAGAATTTAAGTACATGACGCAAGGCATGCTTAGAGTAGGTGAATTATTTTTAATATTTAGAATCCTGACGAATGATGATAGCGCCAGTATTGTTGCAGATGCTTTAACCATGTTAGGTGAAGCAGTTCATATACAAAGCAAAACGTAATATAAATTGTCCGTTAATACGATTTTGGTGAATTTTGTAAGCCATTGAAATTAACTGTATTAATGACACTTTTTAACAGTACGTTTATTTAGGGAAACACCATCATACTGGATAATAAAATATGCAAAGTGGACACTCTATATAAATAACGATTATACTTTAGTTGTTACCTATCTTATTGAAACATGGAGGTTTTTCTTAATGTTACCTTTCGACACCTATAACACCTTATCGGACAAAGTGTCCTCTAATACCTAGTTATATTCCTAAAGGAGAAATTTAATGAAAAGAAGTTTTTTTATAATAGCAATGATTCTCAGCTCGTTATCAGTTTATGCTATTGAATTTAACATTACACATCATGATGAATTTTTAGCTGGCGAAACAGCAGCAGACTTTATAAATATAGTATTAATAAAACAAAATCCAGAAGAAGGCTATAAGCTTGCTCACGAAGAACTTCAAAAAGAATT
>JBFIIJ010000176.1:0-5592 GCA_041601315.1 Gammaproteobacteria bacterium | reverse complement strand
TGAGTAAGTAATCAAATAATTTATTGCCCAACTCGGGTGGGGCGGCATCTGAAAAACTGGGTCGCAAACCTTTTCGAGTGTCAGCAGGTAATGTGAATTGGGGAACGAGTAATAAACCGCCTTGAACATCTTGCAGACTTAAATTCATTCTGTCATTGTCATCGGCAAAGACGCGATAGCTTATTATTTTTTGAAGTAAACGCTCAGCGTTTAATTCTGAATCGTTTATTTCTACGCCAATTAACACCAAAAGTCCGGTGTTGATTGAGGCAACAACATCTGACTTTACGACAACGGAAGCTTTTGTAACGCGTTGAATTAATCCAATCATTGATGATTGGGATTAAACATAAAACAATCAGGCAAACTACCTGATTAAATAATCTTGAGAAAATCTAGTATATTAACGGCGAAAATCGCGACAGCGGCTACCAATACAACCCAATCCATGTTTCTGCGTGCAAGAAAGCCGGTAAAGTGTAGAACAAGAATAATGACCGACAAGATGTAGACTATATAAAAGAGCATCTATTTATTTCCTCTATGAAAAGATATGGCTTTTTAATTATGGTTCGTATTTTAAGCTAAATAATGTCTAATAAGCTAATACTAATGTATCGAATTAGCGACAAATTTGCTATATCTTTGTTTTTATTGAATTATTTTTAAATTCAAGAACTAACCGCAATTTTTTCAGTAGTAACTTCATTCAAATCATTACTTTTCACAACATGTTTAATTTGTACTTCAATAGAATCAAGAATCGCATTATTACCATGTAAGGCTTTTAGCTTACTACATACTGAAGACGTCGTTTCCTGTCCTTTACATATTACTAATTGGCCATCTTTAGTGAAGAGGTCTTCCGATAGAAACATTCCTTCAGTCAGTTCAGCTATATTTACTTTTTCTGACGCGAAGCTTTCATCCATCAGGCATTCTTGCAATGTCGCAAGTACATCCGGATCATAATGAGTTGCCTGATTGTTCATGTATGCAAAAGCCTGACTATTATTTTTTCCTGATGATACTTGTCGGTCGTAATCAATGACCACTTTCAGAATACGGGCCACAAGCGGGATGTCTTTACCACGCACATCATCTATTGGTACACCTTGACCATTAAATAATTTTTCCTGATATTTAATCCCATCAGCAATTTCATTCATGCGCGGAATCTTGTTAATTAAATCAGAACCAACAAAGGGATGCATCTCAAAAATTTGTTGTTCCTCCCCACTGAGCGTTTCACCTCGAGATATTTTTTGTGTCGCTTCATCTGGTAGAATTATGCATCCAATCAGGGCGAGAGAGGAAACGGCTTCATACTTCCATATGTCAGCTTCTTTAACATTCATTTCTTTCGCAATAGATAACACATGTTGTTTGATATGTGAAATGCGACCAAATGCTTCCGGGTTAACTAGAGAAAGAAGCTCGGTTAATACCTGTATACTTCCGGTTAATGTGCCTTCAAGTAATTCTTTCTCTGCGGTTATTAGTTGATACTGTTTTATGGCATCAATAATTGTTTTTTCCAGTATATCTGTGTGACAAGGTTTATTATGAAATCTGAAAATATCACCTTTATTAACAGCGTCTACGGCGGTTTGTAAATCAGCATTGCCAGTTAACATAATTCTGACAACATCCGGTTTTAACTCTTTTGCTGCCGCCAAAAACTCGATGCCATTCATGCCCGGCATCTGCATATCAGAAATAATGACTGCATACTCACCATTTCTTAATATTTCCAGTGCATCATCACCATTTGACGCTCCTTGAATATTAAATTTATTTCTAAGTGTGCGCCGGTATGCCTGAATTATATTTATTTCGTCATCTACGAATAAGATTCTATTAGTCATTTTATTTAGCCTCCGTGCCCTGAATATGCAACTTCAGGTGAGCCGTAATCGTTAAGTTGTTCAAGAGGCATGGGTTTGCCTATACCGAAACCTTGCGCGAAATCAACACCAAGTAATTTTAGGGATGACAATATTTTTTCATTTTCAACATATTCAGCAATGATCTTCATATTCATTGCATGTCCAATTGCATTTACTGATTTAACTATTTCAAAATCAATTGGATCCTCAATCATATCTTTAACGAACAGTCCGTCTATTTTAAGAAAATCAACAGGCAATTTTTTAAGGTAAGCAAAAGAAGAAAGGCCACTACCAAAATCATCTAGAGCAAAACGACAACCCAGTTTTTTAATTAATGTGATGAATTCCAATGCTGTTTCGAAATTACTAATAGCGGCGGTTTCTGTAATTTCAAAACAGATTTTTTCAGGTGGAATATCATAGTCATTAAAATGCTGCATGATGAAGTTAGCAATATCAGGGTCAGTCAAGGTATTGCCGGATAGATTGATGCTACATAACTCCAGATTTTTAATATGTTCCGGCTTATCTCCTAGCCAGTAGAACACATTATCTATAACCCAGCGATCCAGCCGTCGAGCAAAATTATATTTTTCTACTGTGGGTAAAAATTCTCCCGGCAAAACAAGTTTGCCAGATTCATCTATCATCCGTATTAATATCTCATAATGAAGATGAGCATTGTTTTTCTTTGTTGGAACGATAGGCTGGCAATATAATTGAAAGCGATTTTCATCCAGCGCTTCATTGATCAGGTTAACCCATTTGAGTTCTTTGTTATGCTGTAATAATCCAGCATCTTCAGTTGAATAAGCGTAAATACAATTGCGACCACTCAGTTTTGCGTATGAGCATGATGAGCTTGCCAATTTGAATAAATCTTCTGCACTGTCTGTGTCATGATTAGATGCAATTCCACCACTGATGCTGACGCTATATTTTTTTGACTCCCAGATAAACTGCATATTATCGATGGCCATTTTTATCGACGTTACAGTTCGCATGGCTTTTTCTTTAGAACAGTTGAATAACAATATTGCAAATTCATCACCGCCAATTCTTGCCAGCATATCGCTATGATCAATATTCTGTCGAATTTTATCTGCTACTTGAAGTAACAAATCATCACCTGCATCATGACCGCATACATCATTGATCACATTAAATTGATCTACATCAATATAAC
This sequence comes from Gammaproteobacteria bacterium, assembly GCA_041601315.1. Taxonomy (GTDB): domain Bacteria; phylum Pseudomonadota; class Gammaproteobacteria; order Eutrophobiales; family Eutrophobiaceae; genus UBA7359. The sequence continues at coordinate 2,514 of JBFIIJ010000176.1, read as the reverse complement.
AAAGTGAATGTTCCATATTTGTATTTTTTGAATCATCGAAAGTGTCTTTCAGATAGGTCTCGAAACTATTTCGATTCGGTAAAGCGGTTATTGCATCTGAGTTTTTAGTGAATGATAATTCACTTGCAAGAGTCTCGGCATGATTCATCATGAATTTAATTTTTTCCTGACTTCTTTTTCTGTCTTCGTGACATTCTAATGCCAGATTTATTACTTCAATTAAATTTTCTTTTGAACAGGGTTTAGTCAAAAATCTAAATACTTCGCCTTGATTGACCGCATTTGTTGCTGTCTCCTGATCAGCATTACCGGTTAACATGATGCGTATCATGTCGGGTGCTTGTATTTTAAAAAACTCAAGTAATTCCAAACCATTTATGCCAGGCATATTCATGTCAGAGATTACGACAGCATATGCCGAGTCGACTTCATTGATCAGTGCCAATGCTTCTGCGCCACCATTTGCAATATCAATATCAAACTTTCCATGTAACTGACGTTTCATGGCTTGTAGAATATTGATCTCATCATCAACGATCAGGATTTTTGCTAAACTGTTCAATTTGATTTATCCATAAAAAAAGTTTCTTTAACACTCCGCTCCCATTCTCCGTATGCAGCTTTCAAATTAAGTGAATCGATGTAGGCGTTATCAATAGGGATGGGATAATCTTCTTGTATATTTTGCCAGTAATAAATGTTAGCGAGATGCACAGCTGTTACTGGCGAAATGTTTTTAGAAACAGAATGTGATGGAGTGTGATGATTTGATACTGCATCGACAATTGGATCAGGAAGTCCCCATATGCCGAGTAATGCGCCGCCAACTTCGGCATGCGTACATCCGAATATGCGTTCTTCAATAGTACAGGTGCTATGTTTTTCTTCGAGTTTAATTTTAACCACTTCGCTATATTCATCAGGCATACTCATTGCCATTACCAGAATTCCAACATCGTGCAACATGCCTGCCATGTGCGCATAATCCTGATCTTTCTTATCAAGACCAGCAAGCGTCGCAATATGTTTAGCTATGTTGGCGATAGAAAAACTGCGCGTCCATAATTCATCAAGATCAATTCCTGATTGATTTGCTGAAGCAAGATCTGAGAAAAGTTTAATGGTTAATACCAGACCTCGAATAACATCGTAGCCAAGATACATCACTGCTTCTTGAGTTGATTCTACATGCCTTGTTAAGCCAAAGAAGGCAGAATTGACTAGCTGTAATATCTTGGCTGTCATTGCAATATCTCTGGAAATAATTTTTGCGACTTCTGATAATGATCCATTATCTGATTGCATGATGTCTGTTATTTCCTGATATAATTTGGGCAATGGTGGTAGTGAATCAGTTTTGGTAATAAATTGATTGAGAGACTCATTTTTTACCTGTGTACGCATTTTTAATGCTTTGCTAATAGTATTTTTCAATGCTTCAGCTTCGCAGGGTTTGACCAATTGTTGGTGAGTTGTTTTGGTGCTTTCTAATGCCAGATCATTATCTGTATGACCTGATAGACCAATACGAATGACATTAGGATAGAGCTCGCGAACTTCAGTCAATAATTCGATGCCATTCATGCCTGGCATGCGCGTATCTGAAACAATTGCGTCATACAATTCGTCTTTTAAAATATCTAAAGCTTCGCTACCACTATTAGCAAAGGTCAAATTCCATTCCTGTCGCATAGGTCGCAACATTCTGCGAATGCCTTGCAAAATATTTTGATCATCATCGACAAATATTATTCTGTTCATGCTGCATCCTTTTTGAATTCGGTATCGGGATCTGTCAAAGGCAGACGGATAATGAAAGTCGTTCCTTTACCTACTTCACTAACACATTTAATTGTGCCACCGTGTTTGTCGGTAATAGCCGAACGGGCGATAGCCAAGCCTTGTCCAGTCCCTTTTCCAACCCCTTTAGTTGTAAAAAATGGATCAAATACTTTTTCTCTAATTTCTTCCGGAATGCCTTTTCCCGAATCGGTGATTATTATTTCGACTTCATTCTCTACAGTTTTAGTTGAAATGCTAATAGTGCCCAGTTCATTTGCGCTAGTATCGATAACATCAGCAATCGCATGCGATGCATTCACAATCAGGTTCATAAACACCTGGCCGATATTTTGTGCATAACAAGGAACTGAAGGTAGGTTTTTATCAAGATCAAGATTAATTTCTGAAACATATTTCCATTCATTTTTAGTAACGGTAATAGTGTTTTCAATGATGTGATTAAGATCAATCAGATCCTTGTCATTACTACCCGGATGAGAAAATTCTTTCATTGCGCGAACAATATTAGAAATACTTTCTATTCCTTCTATTGATTGCTGTAGCGCAAGAGGCATTTCGTCCAGCAAATAATCAAGATCAGCTGTTTCAATGGCATTATTAACCTGTTTAATATGATCAGCATTTACCGTCCCATCAATATTTGCATTTAGCAAATTTTTGAATTGCATCAATATAGTGATAATGTCTTTGCAGCTATCATTAAGGAAACGA
>JBFIIJ010000175.1:0-5610 GCA_041601315.1 Gammaproteobacteria bacterium | reverse complement strand
TCAGTAGAAATAGATGCCAAGAGTTGGACATTGCCACCTATTTTTGAATGGCTGCGCGAAAAAGGGAATATTGATACACATGAAATGTACAAAACATTCAATTGTGGTGTGGGTATGATTGTTTGTGTGTCTCCTGAACACGCCAATAACACAATTGAATTTGTCTCAGGCATGGGCGAGTCAGCCTGGCAGATAGGCACAATACTTTCGAAGAATAAATCACAAAATAATGTAGTTCTCAAATGAATACCATAGATATGGTATTCATATAAAGTCTAAATATAAAAAATACCTTCCTCAGAAATAAATGTAATTTCAATAAATGATACAGACCAAGAAATATTCAATCTTGTTGCGTATCTTTTTATTGCCCTTTCTTATTGCGGTTGTCAGTTGTTTTCAAATCATTTTTTTCGATTATGCTTATGGACATGACTGGATTTTTGAACTTGTAAGACTGGAAGAATATTTTAATGCTCTAAAGTCTGGTCAGATTCTTCCTTACTGGGCAGAAAATTTATATAACGGATTCGGTTCTCCAATATTTCTATTCTATTCGCCTTTATACAACTTGCTGTGTTCAATTATTTTAATGCTCGGCATTACATTGAAACACGCGGCCATCATAGCGTTAACCATACTAATGGTTATATCCACAATTGGTATGGCTGGATTAATGTGGGAATTAAACAAAAACTCTGCCAAACTTAATGTCATCTCAGCATCAAGAATAGCGGCAATCGCTTATGTATTGTCACCCTATTTATTAGCAAACCTTCTGGTGAGAAATGCAAGCGCTGAGCTGACAGCATTGTGTATTGCACCCTATTCTTTCTGGGGTCTTGTTATGTTCTATAATAATCGGAAATGCGGTCTTATATTAATAACAATAGGTATTTCATTATCAATCCTGGCACATAATCTGACAGCTCTCAGCATCACGGCGATGCTTATAATATCGTCAATAATCTTGTTTTTAAAACCCGGACATTATAAAAACTTTCTTAAAGCAATTACTTCGCTTATTTTCGGCATAGGTATAACAACATGGTTTTGGTTACCTGCGCTTTATTTAAAAAAAGAAGTGCATATCCAGGAAATGACCACTGGCAAATTTGATTTTCATAACAACTTCATTTCACTAATGGACTTATTTAGTTACGGATATTTTTATTCTGCCGGACTCTTCGCTCTTGCAGTATTAATTGCTGGAATATTATTAACTCAATTCAAAAATTATAAACATAAACTACTTTCGTTTTACCTGATCATAATTGCAACCTGGTTTCTTTTTTTGCAGCTCTCTGCAAGTACTTTAATCTGGGAACAACTGCCATTTATGCCTTTATTTCAGTTCCCCTGGCGCATGATGGGTCCGTTTTCGTTCTGCATCGCACTCCTTTCAGGTATCGTTGTCTCTCAATTAAAAACAAAAAAAATGTTTGTTGAAATTTTAATAATTAGCATAATTATTATCAATGCGATCCCTCTGTTTAATCGATACGAGAGACTGCCGAGCAACGTGTCAGATGTAATTTCAGATTCAATCACCGCCCAAGGAATTATGATCAACGGGTTACCCGCAACGGTCCTGAATGAATACTTACCCCTGGATGTAGATCAATCAGCTCTTGATGACACTGCAACTGGCGATGTATTTTTATCACGGTCTGCTAAACAAATTAAACTCGAATCTATTGAAAACTCAAGAGTTCACTTCAGTTATGAGTCGAATCAAGACCTGACAATTTATCCGGCTTATTGGTATTTTCCAGTATGGGAAGCAAAGATTAACAACACACCACTAACTTTAAATCGTAGTCCGTGGGGTACACTGCAAATTGATGTGCCGGCTGGCGAGGCAGATGTGGAATTTAATTTGAAACAACCCCAAATAAGAAATATTGGATTTATTATTAGTGGATTCTTTCTAGTATCTTTCTTACTGTATTCCTGTCGCAATAAATATGAATACGATTAATCAGTATCTTTCTCGTCAATTAGATTAGTAAGCTGCCTGATATCCTCGAGCTCACGGATGTCATTCTCAGCTACCAATTCACTAACTATAGCAAGACAATTTCTGGCCTTCTCAAGCTCCCCTAATTGAGCATGTGCAATAATTCGTAATTTCCAGACATCAACAATTTTATCAAGACCATAACGTCTATCTTTAATTTCAGGATAAAGATACTCGAGAGCCAATTTTGACAAACCTAAATCGATTAAAGTCCTGCCATATATAATGTCGTAGGAAAAACTGATACCTGAGTTTAGTTTATTCGCTTCAGGTAAAAACTTCAAAAAATCTGCTGCGATAGACTTTACATCACTACTTGTTGTCGCGAGTAAATAAGCATATGTTGCCTGACTAAAGATATCTGTCGGATTAAGATCCTGTGATTGTTCCAGATAGGCTAATACTTGCCGTCTTGACTGGACAGAGTCTATGTCTCTCGATAAAAAAACTGCCATGTGATTCAACGCCACAGGATTTTGCGGTTCCAACTCCAATAATTTTAAGGTTTCTCGCTTATATACTTGCAACTGAACCGGGCCATAGGCACTTTGATAGATGCTGGGATCATAACTTATCTCAGGAACACTCAGTGTTTCTGCAAGCAACCGTTTTATGAAAAGCACGCTGGCAGAGTCATACGCAATAAGTTGCCAATCAGGATCATCAACACTGACAATAGAAGCTCTGTCTAATTTTAATAAAATAGCATCAACATTATAACGCCGAGCAAAACTTTGCAAGATAATAGAATCGGTTTCATAAGGTGGCAATAGTAGAGACTCGGGATAAACTGTTGTCATACGTCCATCGACTAGGACTTTTGCTTTTGAGTTGGTAAACAATGCAATATAACCACCATAATCATAATCATTTATAACCTTTACATTCCTATTTAATTTATCTGCCAGCCTATCTAACTGCATCACCGTAACAACAGGATATTTAAATTTATTCGATGGGAGGTTCTTGTATATAGACGGAGCCAAATTAAGATATTGGTTCGCGTAGATCACACCATGCATCAACAAAAATAGAATAGCTAATAGTATTGGTGCTTTTTTATTTTTAGCACTAATAGACAAAAATCCATAACCAATAACTTCAGAAAATGGCCTTATAAGCAGGATTGCCAATTCCAGTTCGAACCGTTGAAACTTTATCGAATACCATAAAAAAAATATTAAAAAAAACAACTCCGTTATATTGCTCTTTACTTTATTATTAAAAACAAAAAATAATGATAATAAAAATATCAACCAAAGGCCTAGCGGATAAACATTATGTGAGAGCCATTCGCCGATGTAAAACTGGATTAAATCACTGCTATCATGTGCAAATAATAGCTTCAATATATCAAAACCATATGGTGTCAAATAGGTAGTTAACAGAATTGCACATGACGCAACTATCCTTGTTTTTCGTGGTATCTCGGCTTCCCATTTGCCAAGCAAAACATGCAAAGCAAAAGCTACACTACCTACAATCACCGATGCATGACTGTTTGCCAGAATTAACAACAATAAAAATGCAAAAAATACTATACGCAAATTACAAAGTCGCTGACTTAATAGCACCAGAAATAGTAAAACGATTATTTCCAGTAAGTTTGGTCTAAGATGTAAGTGACCGTAAATAAATGGTAACAAAACGAGTGACGCCAGTAAAAATGGAATTACTTTTCGTTCAGTATTAATCGAAGCGACAATAATACTGAACGCAAAGAATATGCAAATTGCTTTGAACAGAAACAATCCCCATAAACCACCTAATTTATATGACAGTGTAATTAGCAGTTGGAAGAACCATGCTACATTTATCCATGGAGATCCTATCTGAGTAAATGACCATAATTCATGATCCAGCACATCCCAGTTAGTTAGCATCCAAAGTCCACTATGCAAATGCCACCAAATATCAAAATTATCTATTGGACGAGAAGTGAGAATAGTCAAGAAAATAACTATCACTAATAAAAACGCTTTATTTTTTATATGTGTTTTCATTGGGCAATCTATCTACGTAGTAGCTAATCCCGTTTGGAGTATTTGGAAGGAAACTTATCCTTGATTAAATAAAGCGGTCTATTCTTTGTTTCGTTAAAAACACGACCTAAATATTCTCCAATGACACCAAGTGCTAAAAGCTGTATTCCTCCTATAAAAGTTATCAATACAACTAACGATGGATAGCCAGCAACAGGATCGCCGTAGATGAATTTCTTTAAAATTATCACTATCCCAAAAATTAATGCCACAAAAGCAGAGAGAACACCTATCATTGAGGCCAATCGTAATGGTAATACTGAAAAAGAGGTTAAACCTTCAAATGCCAGATTGACTAAATTCCAAAAGCTCCATTTCGTGCTTCCCGCATAACGTTCGTCTCGTTCGTAGGTAACTTCTACCTGTGAGTAACCCACCCAGGCAAACAGTCCTTTCATATAACGGTGTTTTTCTCTTAATTTAAGTAACGCATCCAACGCATTACGGCTTAATAATCTGAAATCACCTGTATCTTTTGGAATTTTTATGTCGCTTAATTGATATAAAAAGCGATAATAAATATATGAGGACAGTTTTTTAAACCAGCTCTCGCCTTTTCTTTTGATTCTTTTTGCATTGACAACATCATTACCCGCCAGCCATTTGTTAACTAATTCTGGAATTAATTCTGGCGGATCTTGAAGATCAGTATCAATAACAACAACTGCATCACCCAACGCATTATCCAATCCTGCTGTAAGCGCAACTTCTTTGCCAAAGTTTCTACTTAGATTGATAATGGATATTCGGGAATCGCTATCCTGCTGACTTCTCATTAATGCGAGTGTATTGTCTGTACTTCCATCATTCACATAAACAATTTCCAAGCTAAGCTTCAACTCTTTAGTAGAAGTCATTAACCTTGAGTAAAATTCATTAAGACTGTCAGATTCATTGTATGCGGGTGCAACAATGGATAATATTTTTTGATGATTTGATTTTATATTTTCCATTCAGGGATTACTCTTTTTCAGCAATAACAAGGATTGACAGCCCGAATGGCAATGAAAACTTACCGATAAGATTCAATTCCAGACTGAATATTTTTTCAAAAATAGAATTGATAATACTATTGGGCATATTTAGTTCATTTACTTTTGATGATGGAAATATTTTTTGTTTTAATCGGTCAATCAAAGCTAAAGGAAATAACAAAGTATTAAAATAAGAAATATATTTTACTTTCCAACCATTATTCTCTAGAACCTTTTTTAAACTGTATATATTATACCTTCGTTTATGATGATGTAGCTCATCGTGAACAGACCAAAGAAATTGATATGCTGGAACAGTCATTAATAATTTCCCATTATTTTTTGCCCAGCCAGTTAGTACAGATAAACTTTTTTGATCATCATCAATATGTTCTAAAACATCTAACAACACGATCAAATCGTTTCCTTTATTTATATTTACAGGAAAATCATCAGGCAATTCACCTTTAAATACCTCTGCCATGTGTCTCGATTTCGCCCTGGCTAAAGCATTTTCATCTCTTTCGATTGCAACTAGTTGCCCGGCTTTGGATAACATCTCAAGATTGTCACC
>JBFIIJ010000174.1:0-5621 GCA_041601315.1 Gammaproteobacteria bacterium | reverse complement strand
GATAATGCAACATGAATCTCCGTTTAAAACAGAGTTCATTATAAATCAAACAGGGGCTGGATCGAACAAATGTAATTAAGTTATTGACGACGAGACTTTGACAGCGTTCTGAAAATTAGAAGTTTTAAAGTGCAGTAAAACCTACCTTCGGCGCTTTCCCTTTCCACCTTTATCGCGAACTTCTTCGAATTTTACCTTGAGTTGTTTGCCTTCATACATTCTCCCATCAAGTCCTGCGATGGCAGCTCTTGCTTCATGACCTTCCATTTCGACAAAACCGAAACCTTTACATGTTCGGGTGAAAACGTCTTGAACTAAATGAATAGAACGTACTTTACCGAACTCAGTAAATAGTTCGGTAACGGTCGTTTCTGTCGCGTTATTGGGTAAACTCCCAACGAAAATTTTCTTCAATTTAATATCTCTGGTTATTGATGCGTGAGTGCATCTGTGAAGCTAGACTAATCAAAACCCCTGCAAATTTGCAGGGATTTTAAGAAATTACGAAAACTACATCTATTTATTCTGTTGTTACTTGGCTTGCTTGAGGTCCTTTAGGACCATTTTCAACCTGATAACTTACTTTCTGACCTTCTGACAATGAACGAAAACCTTCACTGCTGATAGCTGAGTAATGTACAAATACATCTGCACTACCATCATCTGGTGAAATAAAACCAAAACCTTTTGAGTCGTTAAACCATTTAACAGAACCTGTAGCCATCTATGTAACCTCTATAATATCTAATTAAAAAATATCTAATTGCTTGTACTCATTCGGCAATTTACAAGGTAGAACAGGACTACTGAAAATGCTAGAAATAGTGCAATAGATTTAGTAGGTTTGAAATATACTCGATTTTTCATAAATCATCCATGTTTTCATGACTTTATTTAGAGTTGCGCTATTGTCTCAGCTCTTCAAAGCCAGTGGATCATTCGGGTCGACCGCATTATTAAACGGAATATGCCGATCAGTATTTGTAAGTTGATAGACTTTACCAATCCAATTATTGATAACGGCCTCAGCAGTGTCGTGCCAGGTATTATCCAAATAAGGAATAATCAAATGTTCAGGAAATACCGGTGTTTCCGTGCCCTGTTTTAGAGCAATATTCAGGTTGTCCTGATATTCTTCAAGAATAGTCTGGCATTTCAAAGAAAAATAATTCTCTGGAAACGGCGGATATTCCTTTGTTTCGCCATTAATATAGCGTCCAACCTCGCGTTTATATTCTTTCATCAAACTAATTGAGTCATATTCAGGGTGGCCCTGGAAAAACACCAGACGAAAACCATCCTCACTGACAGCAAGATGGACGTCTTTATCTTCGCTTTCGACAAGTATTTTTAAACCGGCTTTTTTAAACTGATCTGGAAAAACTTCATTAAAACGCGAGTGCGGCACATCAAAGCGTGTATTAACGCCAACAACCAAGGGATGTTTTCTATCAACAACACGATGCGGATAAACACCCCATCGTTTTCCTGTCGGTAAGGCGTTACGTTTTTGTTTATAACGAAACTGTAAAACTGCATGTGTCGTCAAGCATGAACACAATGTTGAAGTGACATTTTCATACGCCCATTCCAACACTTCGCTAAGTGGCTTCCAGAAAGGTTGATCTGCCAACTCAGTGCCAACCATATTGGCACCAGTAATAATCAGTGCGTCTAGACCTTGCTCTTTGATTTGTTCAAAGCTTTGATAGTACTTATCGACATGTGCTTGTCCTTCAGCATTTCTTTCTAACTCAGCTAATGTAAAAGGATGCAAATAAAATTGCGCAATCTGGTTACTTTCTCCAATAAGGCGAAAGAACTGACGCTCGGTCGCTTCTAATGCGGAGTCAGGCATCATGTTTAACAAACCAATATGTAATTCGCGAATATCCTGTTGTAAAGCCTGATCAGCAGCAAGAATGGTTTCTCCATCCTGCTTCAGCCTTTCAAAACTGGGTAATTCACTATTAGCTACGAGTGGCATCTATTTATCTCTTAATATTTTTTACTTAAGTTGTTGTTCAATCAAGGTCATAAAATCTGCTTCGCTATTAACCTTGGCGATATCATTTGTGCATACTGTGTAACCATATTCATCTGCAATTGATTGATAACGGGGAATACGATTGTAAAAAAGCCGTGAAAAAATCCAACGAACAAATTCATCCGGATCAATCATTGCCGCATATTCCAGTTTATTCTCATTAAGGTATATATTTAGTTGTTCATCTAAAAACGCTTCCCGATAATACAAAGGTTTCGGATCTTGTTCAGCACGTTTAATTAATTCAACTTCATCCTGTTCAGTGGCTCTGATATAGATGATTAAGGTATTCTCAGCTAATGTTTTAAGTACAGATTCATTTTCCAGTTCGCAAAGACTTCCACCGGCATCATTAATGAAATGTTTGTAATCATAAACTTCACGCGAACGTTTAATAAACTCGGGTACATCTAACATTGCAGAAATTTCTGCATCGCGATGTAATTTTTGACGACGTTTAAATTCACGCAAGCCAAGCCCACCTTTTTCAGGGTCACCTAGCTGACTAAGAAACGTAGAAACCGCTTTCAGATTATCAACGGAAATATTGTTACTGATAGTTATTGAATCGGATAACAATAGTTCTTTTAATAACGGAACCTGCATGGCATTTTGTTTCACATTGTCTGACATCGCTTCACTCAGATAATGCGTCCCAATCCTGTAATCACCAGAATAATGAAACCAGTGCGCTTTACGTAACAGGCAGGCGAGACGAGTTTTCCCGACGCCGGACATGCCGAGCAGGGTGATTGCCTTACGATCCCAATCTCTGAATTGTGCTGCATTCAATTTCATTGAATGAACTCCTGACCTGAAATGCGCAGTATTATAAGCGAATCAACGCATTATGGGCATATTTTAATGGATTTTTTTACGTGTTGACTTCGAATTGAGTGCAGCTTGATACGCCAGTCTGGTCCAATAAACAGCTACATCGGGATCATCATAACAACTTCGGGTGCGAGGAAATATGATAATTGTACTTTCTTGTTTTTTATCGTATTCAAACGGCGTTAATACTTTATCTATGAATAGCTGTTTAGTCGTTTCATCAGCTTTTAAATAAAGCGAATCATCTGTAACCAATCCGAACATAAGTCCTTTATGATAAATTCCATAACCACCAAACATTTTACGGGATTTTATTGTTCCGAAATTAGAAAACACTTCATAAAGAAATTCAATGAACTCGCTCATATCTTAAATGGTTTAACAAAACACTTTTTTAAAGATTTGCATACTCTAAAATTTCTTGTCCCATTAGCAAACAAGGAGAATCATTCAATTGAGCATAAGTGAAGCGCATACGATATTGAGCTTTATAAATGTACCCCGTGACTTCGAGCACATCGAATTTTTGTAATGAGTTTACCGGGTTTTCTATAGGGTTCAGCACATTGACAAGATCATTTATTTCAATTCGACTATCAGTGCCAAAATGAAACTCAAGAAGTTTATATCCCTGAGCAATTGCATTATCAGTACACATATGCAAATCATCCGAAAATGATAGGCTGATGTAACTAAAAATAATAAGAATAGAGATTGAAAAATATGAAATTATTTTATTAATAATACTTATTGTATTTCGCAATATTAAAATAACGATTACCTATTTACCTAACCAATTTATTTTGTATAAATCTCTGCGTCGATCAAGATGATTTCTAACAGAACCTTCATTTCTTAATTTATTCAGCATTTCAAGGTCAAGATCAACGATCAGTGTCATTTCGGTATTAGGTGTTGTCTCAGCCATGATCGCATCGTGTGGGAAAGAAAAATCAGAAGGTGAAAATACAGCTGATTGAGAATATTGAATATCTGCGCCATCTACTTTAGGTAAATTGCCAACACTGCCTGCAATAGCGACGTAGCATTCATTTTCAATAGCTCGTGCATGAGCACAACAGCGAACGCGGAGATAACCATTTTTGGTGTCAGTCCAGTAGGGCACAAATAAAATTTGCATACCTTGTTCAGCTTGTATTCGAGCAAGCTCAGGAAATTCCACATCGTAACAAATCAACACGCCTATCTTTCCGAAGTCCGTGTCGAAAACTTTAAGCTCACCACCACCTTGCATGATCCATGTGCGTTTTTCGTAAGGTGTGGGATGAATTTTATATTGTGCATCTAGCGTTCCATCGCGATGACATAAATATGCAACGTTCAAAAGCTCGTTATTTTCAATTACTGGGATAGAGCCTGCAATAATATTAATATTGTAAGTGACAGCAAGTTTTGAAATCGCATCAATAATTTCAGCGCTGTATTCTGCTAATGCCTTAATAGCATCGAGAGAAGTATTATGAGTATTAATTCCCATTAGTGGCGCGTTAAAAAACTCGGGGAACAGTGCTAAATCACACTGGTATTCGGATAAAGCATCCACAAAAAATTCAACTTGTTGTATAAGTTCTTCGACAGATTTAAGTGATCGCATTTGCCACTGCACACAACCGATACGAGCGGTACTAGGTGTTGCACCTATAAGAGGTGTTTTACCCGGGTCATAATATAAATTATGCCATTCAAGTAGCGTGGCAAAACCAAGTGACTCTTTATCTTCGGGCAAATAGTTTTTAAGAATTCGGTTAACTTCAAAATCATTGGATAATTGAAATGAAAGAATAGGATCGTAAATTTCCTTTCGTTTAACACATTCGATATAAGTTTGCGGAGACATATCCTTTGCGTGATTCTGATAGTTAGGAATTCGTCCGCCAGCAATAATACTTTTCAGATTTAAATTCTGGCAAAGTTCTTTGCGTGCTTCATAAAGTCGTCTTCCTAAACGCATGCCACGATAATCAGGTGATACAATAACTTCGATTCCGTATAACACATCACCTTTAGGATCGTGGGTAGAAAGATAAGAATCGCCCGTAATCTCATGATAAGTGTGTTGATCACCAAACTTATCGTAGTCAACAATGACGGCAAAAGCAGCGGCAACTACTACACCATGGTCTTCGATACAAATTTGTCCTTCAGGAAACATGGATAATTGCGCGACAAATTTCTTTTCAGGCAACGTAGGCATATTAGGATATATACGATCCATTAACATTTTTATATCAGGATAATCATCGAGCTTTAGATTTCTCAGATTAAGTTTGTGTTCTGGTTCTTCTTCTTCAATTCGAATATCTTCACTCACTGATTCTTTCCTCTGAAAATGCTTAATTAAATAAAACGATGATACCTTTCAAGATTGGATTTACATAATGTTTTCTAGCCGCATTGCTAAGATGGGTAACTTTTTTGGATGCTCGTAAAATCACAACTAATTCCAGGTAAGATCTTTCCATTTAAAGACGGAATAACCAGGCAAGTTACCCGTCATACATTAAGACATTCTTTCGCTACACATCTTTTATAGAAAGGTATTGATATTAGAACAGTATAAACGCAATTCGGGTATGCTGATGTTAAGACGACGGAGATTTATACTCCATGTTTTGAAACAAGGTGTGTATGGTGTTCGTAGACTATTAAGTGATTTGATTGTTGAGTAGATTAACAATCTGTTTTCTAATCTTCAGGTAGTTCTTCAAACTGCTTTTTC
>JBFIIJ010000173.1:0-5635 GCA_041601315.1 Gammaproteobacteria bacterium | reverse complement strand
TTTCTCGATTCGTTAAATTTAGCTCAGTCTGTCTTTTAAAAACTGTATAGCGGTATCGAGAGAAATATTCTGATTATCGGTATCCGTTCTAGCTTTGTATTCTATTTCACCTGCATCCAGTCCTTTCTCGCTAAAGACAAATCGATGCGGAATGCCAATTAATTCCATATCAGCAAACATAACACCAGGACGCTCTTTGCGGTCATCAAGAATGACATCAATTCCAGCCGCTTTTAGTTCATCATAAAATTTCATTACCGCTTCACGTAGGCGAACAGACTTGTGCATATTGATAGGAACCAGAGCAAGCTGGAAAGGCGCGATGGCTGTTGGCCAGATAATGCCTTTGTCATCATTATTCTGTTCTATCGCTGCGGCTATCACACGCGATACCCCAATACCGTAACAACCCATCGTTAGCGTGACAGCCTTACCTTGTTCATCAAGACAGTTAGCTTTCATGCTAGCACTGTATTTTGTACCAAGTTGAAAGATGTGTCCGACTTCAATACCTCTGGCAAATTCCAGTTTTCCTGAACCGTCTTCCGCCATATCACCAGCACAGACATTACGAATATCGACCGTTGTTGGAAGCGGTAAATCACGTTCCCAATTGACGCCGGTTAAATGTTGTCCATCGCTATTAGCGCCACAAACGAAATCACTAACATTAGCAGCACTATGATCGACATATATAGGTATGGATAACCCAATCGGCCCGATAGAACCGACACCGCAACCGATAGATGATTTAATTTCTATATCGTCAGCAAAAGTTAACGGACTCATAACACCATCAAGCTTTTCGGCCTTAATTTCATTTAGCTCATGGTCGCCTCTTAGAACCAAGGCAACGAGTCCGTCTTCTTCAGATTTAACAATGAGTGTTTTTAAGCATTGATCGGTACCGACATTTAAAAACTGACTGACTTTTTCGATACTGTGTTGATCTGGTGTAGCCACCGTTTCCATTGACTTAATTGCATCAGGACGAGCTTGTTCAGGTTTTACTGCAACAGCTTGTTCCATATTGGCTGCATAATTTCCATGATCAGAAAAGACAATAAGATCTTCACCAGAATCAGCCAGAACATGAAATTCATGAGACTTGTTACCACCAATATTGCCTGAATCGGCAATAACGGCGCGGAAGTTCAGACCCACACGAGTAAAAATATTCGAATAGGTCTGGAACATCTGTTCGTAAGTCTCTTGTAAAGACTCATCATTAAGATGAAAGGAATAGGCGTCTTTCATCAAAAATTCACGCGCACGCATGATGCCAAAACGGGGACGAACCTCATCTCTAAACTTGGTTTGAATCTGATAAAAATTCGCAGGTAGTTGTTTGTAACTACGAATTTCACGCCTTACCAGATCAGTAATGATTTCTTCATGTGTCGGCCCGAAACAAAATTCACGGTTGTGACGATCGCTAATTCTCAGTAACTCAGGACCATAATGATCCCAGCGGCCGGATTCCTGCCATAATTCAGCGGGTTGAATCGCAGACATCATAATTTCCTGAGCACCAGCACGATCCATCTCTTCTCTGACAATGTTTTCCACTTTACGCAGAACACGAAGTCCCAACGGTAACCAGGTATAAATACCCGAAGCGAGTTGTCGTACCATACCCGCACGTAACATCAATTGATGGCTGGCGATTTCGGCATCAGCAGGCGCTTCACGTAAGGTCGAGATGAGTATTTGTGATGTTTTCATAGTCAGGTCTAATTAATTTAAATGAAGTGAATCTTATCAGGCGCAATACTATAAACGTAATTAATACTGAAGGGTAAGTGATCGTGGACCGTTTCCTTAATTGAAGTGAAATTTCAGCGCTAATCACACCGTTTTTAGCTATTCTCTTTAATATCTCTGACATTAACTTGACCTGACCCAATAATCTCAGTAACTTCGCGCGTTTCGACGCATTTTAATAAAATCTGGTAAGGAAAGTAGTGGCTAAAAAGAAAGAAATATTACGAGGCGCAGAAATTTTCTGCCGCGCATTGAAAGATGAAGGAATCAAACATTTGTTTGGTTATCCTGGCGGCGCTGTTTTGCACATTTATGATGAACTTTATAAGCAAGATGCTGTAGAGCATATACTTGTGCGCCATGAACAAGGTGCAACACATGCTGCTGATGGTTATGCGCGCGCGACAGGTAAACCAGGCGTCGTCCTGGTTACTTCAGGTCCTGGTGCGACTAATGCTGTCACTGGTATTGCTACCGCTTATCTGGATTCTATTCCTTTGGTTGTATTCACAGGTCAGGTTCCTCGAGCCGTGATTGGTAACGATGCGTTCCAGGAAGTCGATTCGATTGGTATTACCCGTCCTTGTGTAAAGCATAATTTCATGGTGAAAGATGTTAAGGATTTAGCTGCGACCATTAAAAAAGCATTCTATATTGCAACGAGTGGGCGACCTGGCCCAGTTGTTGTTGATATCCCAAAAGATGTGACCGCAGACTCCTGTGAATATGAATATCCAACATCCGTTGATATACCTTCATATAAACCTGTCGTTAAAGGTCATCCTGGTCAGATTAAAAGAGCAGCAGAATTAATTCTGTCAGCTAAAAAACCGATGATTTATTCTGGCGGTGGTGTCATTTTGGGAGAAGCCAGTAAAGAACTAACTCAATTTACCAAATTATTGGGTTACCCCATTACCAATACCTTGATGGGACTCGGTGCCTATCCAGCGACCAATAAACAGTTTATCGGTATGTTGGGTATGCATGGTACTTATGAAGCAAACATGGGAATGCATCATTGCGATGTATTGATCGCTATCGGTGCTCGTTTTGATGATCGTGTTACCGGTGATTTGGAAAAATTCTGTCCATACGCAAAGATTATTCATATTGACGTTGACCCTTCATCAATTGCTAAAAACGTTCCGGTTGATATTCCAATCGTTGGTGATGTTAAACATGTATTGAAAGATTTATTAACGATCCTAAAAAGTGATAATGCCAAAAAACCGGATGCGAAAGCACTCAAGTCATGGTGGAAACAAATTGATGAATGGCGTTCACTTGATTGTTTGCAGTTTGATCGAACGACTGATGTGATTAAACCTCAGTATGTTGTTGAGAAATTATGGGAGCTGACCAAAGGCGATGCTTATGTCACTTCTGATGTAGGACAACATCAAATGTGGGCGGCACAATTCTATAAATTTGATAAGCCACGTCGTTGGATTAACTCAGGTGGTTTGGGAACTATGGGTTTTGGCGTACCTGCGGCTATGGGCGTTAAAATGGCATTCCCGGATGAGACGGTTGCCTGTATTTCCGGTGAAGCAAGTCTGGTGATGTGTATTCAGGAATTATCAACCTGTTTGCAATACAACACCGGCATCAAAATATTAAGTTTGAATAATCGTTATATGGGTATGGTTCGTCAATGGCAGGAATTCTTTTATTCCAGTCGTTACTCGCATTCCTATATGGAAGCCTTACCGGATTTTGTCAAAATGGCAGAAAGCTATGGTCATGTTGGTATGCGTATCGAAAAAACCAGTGACGTAGAAGGCGCAATAAAAGAAGCGTTGGCTTTAAAAGATAGAACCGTATTGATGGATTTCGTTACTGATCAAACAGAGAACGTGTACCCGATGATTGCTTCTGGAAAAGGACATCATGAAATGCATTTATCAACAGATAAAGACAGAGAGTTAGCCTAACATGCGTCACATACTTTCATTGCTTATGGATAACGAAGCGGGTTCATTATCACGCGTTGCTGGTTTGTTTTCTGCACGCGCGTTTAATATTGAATCCTTAACCGTTGCTCCGACTGAAGATCCTAAAGTTTCAAGAATGACAATTGTGACCAGTGGTTCTGATGCCATTATTGAACAAATTATGAAGCAGGTTAACAAACTGGTCGATGTGGTTAAGGTTGTTGATCTAAATGAATCACGCCATATCGAACGCGAATTGATGTTGATTAAAGTCGCTGCGAAAAAAACGGATCGTGCTGAAATCAAACGGATGGTCGATATTTTTCGTGGTCGCATTATTGATGTTACCGAGAATTCTTTCACAATCGAAATGACCGGTACCGGTGAAAAACTCGATGCTTTTATAGAGGCATTGGACGACAGCCTGATTCTTGAAGTGGTTCGTTCCGGAGTTTCCGGCATTGCTCGTGGTGACAAAGCCATCCACACCTAATTTTTTTTAACAATACTATTTTTAATGAGAGTAAGTTTATGAATATTTATTATGACAAAGACGCAGACCTATCTTTAATTCAAGGCAAGCAAGTTGCCATTATTGGATACGGTTCTCAAGGACATGCACATGCAAACAACCTTAAAGATTCAGGTGTTAAAGTCTGTGTTGGTTTGCGTGAAGGTTCATCTTCAGCAGCAAAAGCTTCAGCAGCAGGATTGGATGTAAAATCTATTGCTGATGCAGTCGCCAGTTCTGATGTCATAATGATTCTTGCTCCTGACGAACATCAGGCAGCACTTTATAAAGATGAAATTGAACCAAATATCAAGAAAGGTGCTGCTTTAGCATTTGCTCATGGTTTCAATGTTCATTTTCAACAAATCATGCCTCGTGCAGACCTTGATGTGATTATGATTGCACCTAAAGGCCCAGGTCATTTAGTTCGCGCTACTTATGTAGGTGGCGGTGGTGTTCCTTCATTGATAGCAATTTTTCAGGATGCTTCAGGACAGGCAAAAGAATTGTCACTGTCTTATGCTTCTGCAAATGGTGGTGGTCGTGCCGGTATCATTGAAACTACATTCAAAGAAGAAACCGAAACTGATCTATTTGGTGAACAAGCAGTTCTTTGTGGCGGTATTACCGCATTGATTCAAGCCGGTTTTGAAACATTGGTTGAAGCAGGTTATGCACCTGAAATGGCATATTTTGAATGTTTGCATGAAACCAAATTAATTGTTGATTTGATCTACGAAGGCGGTATCGCAAATATGCGTTATTCAATTTCAAATACAGCAGAATACGGTGACTTCACTCGTGGCCCTCGCGTTATTACTGAAGAAACTAAACGTGAAATGAAAAAAATACTGACCGAGATTCAACATGGTGAATTTGCAAAAGAGTTTATCCTGGAAAACCAGAGTGGTGCCGCAACACTTAAAGCGAAGCGTAGAATCAGTCGTGAACATGGTATTGAAGTTGTTGGTGAAAAATTACGTTCAATGATGCCGTGGATTAAAGCAAACCAATTAGTGGATCACGATAAAAACTAATTAAAGAATTTTAAGTTCTAAGCGATACAAGTGTTTTTTTGACTGGGTTACGAGATGCCAAGTAATCAGTATCCATTTATTGCTCGTGAAGCATGGCCATTCCTGTTTATTCTTCTTGGTCTAGCTGTGCTTGCGCAATTTTTTTTAGGGCCTAATGCTTTTATACTTCTACTTGTTATATTTCTAATCTTTGTTTTTCTGTTTCGAGATCCTCCACGCAAAATACCTTCAGACCCGCTGGCGGTAGTCAGTCCTGTTCATGGTGTTGTTACTTTAATTGAAGAAGCCGAAGAAGTTCGTTTGCATGCTAACGCAAAGCGCATTCAAATTAATATGCGACTTTATGATATTTATTCATTACGTGGTCCAATTGAAGGCAAAGTAAT
>JBFIIJ010000172.1:0-5635 GCA_041601315.1 Gammaproteobacteria bacterium | reverse complement strand
TGCCAGGATTACTGATGATGTTAATCCGGGTATCGTTGTTGCAACCTTAGGTTACTGGCGACAACTGAATAATGGCACAGTGAATTCCATTAGCTCTGCTGAATTTGGTGATATGGGTCACTCTCCATCATTTTCAGATAATCTGGTGCAGGTGGAAGCCGCTTAGTAGAATTTAACGAAGCAGACTTCAAGGATGAATGATGAAAATAAAAAGCCGCAGTGGTTAAATAATCACTGCGGCTTTTTAATACATTGATAAACAGTAATTTAGCCTATATTAATAGTATTTATAATAAAAATTGTCTATGCTACTGTTTTATATGAATTTAATAAACAGGGGTTTGTAAATTAATATTTATCAAAAATTTGAGGAATATAATTCCTATTTAGATTCTTTAGTGCAGCGTACTCGGTTTGGTGGTAGTAACAATAAAGATAGGAAAAATATTAAACATGCTCTCGATGGCGAGTCATATTCGAAACTAACTGAATTGGTTTCTATTGATGCTCTTCGTGTTGATGGAGTTTTTTTTACTAGTTCAAATTTGAGTGAATTAGCGATTACTAAAAATATAACTGATATTGCTAGTAATCATATATTTCTTGATCCAACGTGTGGCACAGGAAATTTATTAACAAAATGTGCAAAGTTTTTACCTATTGAAAAATCATTAGAGGCAACTTTAATGCAATGGGGAAAGCAACTAATAGGTAGGGACATCAATCCATCTTTTATTAAGAGTGCAAGGAAAAGAATTGCGCTCTTGGCTATTCAAAAAGGTGCAAAGTCTGGGGATAAAAAAAAATTACCATTAGCTGAATTGTTACCTCAGATAAAAGTTGGTGATGCTTTAAAAGAAAGAAGTATTTATTTAAAAGCAACACATATTGTTACTAATCCACCATATTATATGTCTACAGCATTTGAAGATTGTGCTTGGGGTAAAGGCAAAATTAATATGGCGGCTGTTTTTATTGAGAAATGTCTTAAACACGCAAAAGAAAATACAAGAATTATTGCTATATTGCCTGATGTATTAAGATCAGGGACAAGATATGAAAAATGGCGAAAAGATTTTGTAAGTTCTTGTCATATCAATGATATAAATTTATTTGGTCAATTTGACAAAATTGCAGATGTGGATGTGTTTGTATTAGATTCAGTATTAACAAAAAATAATTCAGATAAATTTAATTGGGGACATGCTGAACAAAAGTTATACGATACTATTTCCGATAATTTTAATGTTCACGTTGGCCCTGTAGTGCCTCATCGTCATCCAAATAAAGGGAAATGGTACCCTTATATACATGCAAGAAATATTGAACCATGGTGTACTATTACGAATTTAAAAGAACATAGACGATTCAAAGGTACTACTTTCAAGCCTCCGTTTGTAGTAATAAGACGCACCTCAAGACCCGATGAACGTAATAGAGCAATAGCTACAATCATTAACAATGAGAGAGAAGTAGCCATAGAAAATCATTTAATAGTATGTATTCCAAAAAAGAAAACAATTTCAGAATGTAAAAAGCTTCTAGCTCTATTGAAAAATGCAGACTCCAATGCATGGTTAAACAATAGAATTAGGTGCAGACACCTTACTGTTGAAGCTATCAAAGAAGTGCCGTGGAGAGACGCATGAGTGAAGTTGCATTTCGATTTGCGCCAGATATTTTTATTAGGCTTGGTGAAGAACTCAATCCTTCTCCTTCTAATGGAATTATTGAACTAATTCGTAACTCGTATGATGCTAATTCAAAAAAATGCGAAGTTAAATTCTTTGCGCAGAATCATGCGAATAATATTTCGGTTATTGATGATGGGGATGGTATGTCCTATGAAGATATTTCGAATGGCTGGTTTATCTTAGGAAAGTCTAAAAAAGAAAAGAAAGAAACAAGACTTGGTAGAATTCCTGTAGGTGACAAAGGACTCGGCAGGCTCGCGGCATTAAGACTAGGGGAAAAAGTTCATGTATGCACTCGTCATATTGACACTCCAGACGTAGAATATTTTTTTGAAATCGATTGGAATGAATATGACGAAGCTGAAACTATAGAACAAATAGAATTTAATATAAGGCAAAAAAAAACTAATAAGCCATTGGGCACGGAAATTACGATTAGAGATTTAAAAGGTGACTTTGGTCGCAGGGAAGTCAAAAAACTCGCTAGGGAAATGGTTTTGCTTGCAGACCCTTTCGGGGAAGATTCTTTAGGCTTCAAACCTACTCTAAAAACAATCGAATTTAAAGATTTAGAAAGGCTGGTTTCCCTCAGATATTTCGAACAAGCTGAATTCATTCTAAAACTGAGTACTGATGAAAATGGTGAAGCTTCAGCTACAGTTACCGACTACCATGGCCAAGAATTATACAGAGCTAACCACTCCGATTTAAGAAAAAGCGACAAAGATTTATATCGAAGTCCTAAATTTGAATTTAAATTGTGGATTTATATTTTGACTCCGAATAAATTCATTGGACGCATAGTTTCAATGGGGCAAGTGAAAGAATGGCTTGGAGAATTTGGTGGAATACATATTTATCAAAATGACATACGCATTTCTCCATATGGGGATAAAGGTAATGATTGGTTAGAGCTTAACCTCCTTAGATCCAGAAGCCCAGAACTCATGCCATCCACAAACACATCTATTGGAAGAGTATCTATTTTTAATAATAAAGCCCTTGTCCAAAAAACGGACAGGAGTGGTTTTATTGAGAATGACGCTTTTAATGAAATTAAACGCGCCTGCGCTGACTCTCTCCGCTGGATGCAAAACCAAAGAATACAAACAAGGGAAAAAAAGCTGCTCGAAGAAAAAGAAGCTTTAGAAAAAGAAAAAAAACAGACAAAGGGAAGCATAGAAGATGAAATTGATAAACTTCCTAAGAAAAACAAAATTTCTCTAAAAAAGAAATTTAGCGAATATGAAAAGAAACGCGATAAAAAAGAACGAGACTTAATGAAAGAACTGCAGCTATATCGATCTCTCAGTACAGCGGGCATTTCCGCTGCACTTTTTTCACATGAGTCCGCAAATAATCCTGTGCAATTAATTAAAAGTAATATTAGGACGGTTAAGCGTAGAGTAGAGAAATATTATTCTGGAAAAAAATATAGGGAAGAATTGCAAAATCCGATCGAACGTATACTCCGTTCTGCAGATGCATTATCTGTCTTGGCATCATTTACTCTAAGTATAATTGAGGCGGATAAGAGAAGGAATCAAAAAGTATTTATACATAAAACTATCAATAACATAGTAGACCAATTTTCAAACTTTCTTATCGCGAGGAAAATTGAATATGTTGTTGAGTTAGAAGTAGGGAATCCGTATTTTAATGGCAGTATTGCGTCCTTAGATGGAATAATTGCCAATTTAATTGCAAATTCTGTTCAGTCATTTGATAGGGCGACTGTAAGAAATAGAAAGATTATAATTAAGAGTGTTTTTGAAGGACAAGACTATTTGGCTATACACATACTTGATAACGGGCCCGGTATCAAAGATATTTCAGTAGCTGATATATGGCTGCCTGGAGAGACTACTCGGCTTAAAGGGACTGGCCTAGGTTTAACAATAGTGCGTGATTCCGTTAGAGATATAGGCGGTAGTGTTGAAGCAATAGCTGAAAGTGAACTGGGTGGCGCTGAATTTGTTGTTACCATACCTATTATTAGCAGGTAATTTTATGTTACAAACTCTACAGCCAAAATCACAGATAGCTATTTACGACGACCAGGACGATTCTAGGGAAACTACTGCTGAATATGTTTATGACGCTGGTTTTACACCCGTTCCAATAGATTTACCAATTTATGATTTAGAAGATTGTATAAAACACTTATACAAATTTGATGCGGCTCTTGTAGACCATAGATTATCACCGGGTAATTTTGGCGAATATGAAGGAGCTCGAGTCGTTTCAGAACTTTACAAAAAAAAGAAGCCTGCATTGCTTATTACTGCATGGGCAGAAGGTGACCCGGAAGCCATTCAGCCTTACAAAAGGCATTTACCTAACGTAATAAAAAAAGATGATGAAAATCTAATCGAAGACATTATTCAGGGGTTTGATAACTGTGTTAATGAAATTAATGACTTGTATACTTTAGAACGAAATCCTGTGAAAACCATTATGGTTATTGCCTCTAATTATAATGAAGCAACTGATTTAAAAAGAGTAAATGCATTTCTTCCATCATGGAACCCATATGAAGGGATCACATTTCCTGTTGAAATTATTCCGATAGAATTGCGAGAACATTTAAAACAAGATGTTTGTTTTTCTGTATTTTCTAATACTGGAGCTAAATCACAACACGATTTATTTTTTTATGATTTTGCTTTAGCGCCTGAACCGGATTAATGTTTTATGACTAACCTTCACATAGTAGATGTAAAACACGGGAATGCCGCAGTACTTGTTGACACAAATCAAACAACTGTATTTGATGTGGGTACAGGACAAAGGTTATATTATTACTTGTTACAAAATAATATAACTAATATTAGTTCAATAATAATTTCTCATACTGATTCTGACCATATAGGCGGATTAACAGAACTAATTCTTTCAGAGCAAATTAGTATTAATACGATATATATTAATCCCGACCCCACAAAAAACACCGAAACATGGCGTGCTATTAAATCTGCTTTAAAAATGGTCGCGGAATCCGGTAAGGTTAAAGTTTGCAGTATTCACAAGGGTACATCACATGAGTTTGAATCTGGTTCAATAAATATTGAAATCAGATCGCCAGACACAGAAACTGCTTTAACTGGGATAGGGGGCACTGATACTAATGGAGCTAAGATTGATAAACATTCATTAAATGTCGTTGTTAGGCTTTCAATTTCAACCGCTACTCTTGCTCTTCTACCAGGAGATATAGATTCAGACGGACTAGCATTAATAGAAAGCAATAAAACTGATATTGATGCAGAAGTGCTGATATTCCCCCATCATGGTGGAAAACCTGGCAACAGTGATCCAGTTGATTTTACAAAAAATATTCATTCTCTTGTAAAACCAAACTACGTGGTTTTCTCTGTAGGTGATAAAAGCGCGAACCACCCTAGGGCGGAAATCATTGATACCCTACTTCAACTAGACAGTAATTGTGTTTTTCTTTCTACAGGTAATTCGATCCCATTAGTTAATTTAATAAAAAATAATTCGGGATGTAATCATAAAAATTCTATGGGCAGTATAGTTTTTGATTTCAGCAATGCCCCGATAATTCTAAATTAGTTTATTTATTTTTTGGATCAAAGTGGTCAGTATCGATTAATCAAAAGGGTCAGTGTCGATTGTTTTCAAATTTAAAGAGCTCTACCCCTTTAATTTTAAAGTCTTCTAAATTTTCTTCTGCTATATCTAGGTTTCATGACGAATTGATTTATTTGTTGGGAGCGCTGACGTGACAGGTAGTGTGTAACAATATTACTGAGAGACATAATTACTTGCTCGAAACTTTCTTTTACTTCATCAGTATTGGCTCTATGTAATGCAATAAATCCCTCTCGATTAAATGGTGTTATGTATGCCCACGTGTCATCTTTGTTAGGTACTGTGCACCACAAATGGCTCAGTATTTCAGGATTGTTTTCGTTTCC
>JBFIIJ010000171.1:0-5655 GCA_041601315.1 Gammaproteobacteria bacterium | reverse complement strand
GTCTCAATTTGTCGACGGTTGATGACGTCAATGAAAGCATGGGCTACATGAGGAACGTGTTCAAAATAATGTGTTAAATTTTTATATGGAGCAGATAAAAGTTCGGTCGGAACAACCGTTCTGACTGAAGCAGTACGTATTCCTCCTTGAAAATATCCCATTTCACCTATGGGCTCTACAGGATCGACAAAAGCTATGTGAATTTCATCGCCATTCTCATCTTTAGTGAATACTTCCAGTTTCCCACTAACTAAAACATATAAAGTTGGATCGTTTTCACCTTCAAAAATGAACTGTTTGTCAGACTTTAAACTAAGTTCGGTAAATTGGTTGCCAATGGCCGACAATTCAGTCCTGCTAAGTGACTCAAATACAGAACATAATCCTAATCTATCGGCACGTTGTTTACGTAATGCATTTGTCAGTTCTTCTTGGTCAATAATATCAAGTTCGATTAATAACTCACCAATACGTTTTTGTGTTTTACCACGTAATTTGTCATCCCGTTTTTTTTGCATGGCAATGCGGATTGAACCAGGAGAACAGGGTAGATAATCTCCTAATAGGCGAGGGCGTGGTTTGTCTTGTTGAGCATCTGCCACTGTGATTATTCCTTTATGTAAGTTGTTAAATAGTTTTAGAAATCTTAGAAGATACGACCGCTTATGGCAAAATAAATTCAGTGTAAACCAAGAGGGTAGTTCTCATTTTTAGTAAATATCGAATATATCTGATGGCTTGTTGTCTGATATCATCAATTTACCTGCCAATATATTAAAAATATACATAATTATGGGATTATTTAGTGTTTCAGGGGTCAATACGATTTATGTCTCGCGATATGACGAGAATGACCCGTTGGGTTCGTATTCTGCTCATGGTTTTGAACTGGAAGAGCGCAATTGGCCTACAGTGGAACATTATTACGAAGCCATGAAGTTTGTAGATGTTGAATATCAGGAAAAAATTCGTAATGCTGATTCACCGGCGATTGCCAATGAACTAGGGCATGATAAAAAGCAAAAACGAGTGAAAGATTGGAAAAAGAATCGAATGTTGATGATGATTCGGGCAATTTATACAAAATGTAAAACCTACCCTCATATTGCAGAGCGTTTGATTGAAACAGGCAACGATATGCTGATGGAAAACAGCCAATATGATTATTATTGGGGTTGTGGCCGCGATCGGCTGGGACATAATACTTATGGTAAAGTATTGATTAATGTCCGTAAAAAATTACAGGAAGAAGAAAAACAAGGCATTTGAAGTAATAATCGCTATGAAGACAATGTTGAAAAAAATATTTAGTCCCATTCTGTCTTTTTTTGAGCAAGGTTCAGAAAAGTACAGGCCAGCGTCATGGAAGCGTCCGATATTACTAATTGTTTGCATGATTTTTATGGCATTGGCTATCGCTGTACCCATAGTTGCACCTGCTGATGTGCGTTCAGGGGCATGGCTACCGACGATTGTTTTTGGGGCTATTGGCTTCACAGGTTTTATCGTTGCTACTCTAGGCAGTGATCATGCCGTAGCTAAAATCCTAGGTGGCTTATGAATTATAAAAATATATAAATTACTAATTATAAATGGTTGAAAAAATGAACAGAATTATCATAACTACAGTTCTCGCGTTTTTATCTCTACAGGTTTTTGCAGAAAACTTGCCCGGGCGTCATGAGTTAAAACAAAATGATCTAGGTGAATATTATGTCGTGAATAAAGATAATATTAAAATGATCGAAGCTTCAATTTTAAAAATGGGTTATAGCGCCAAATGGATTCTGGCTTGCATTAAACATGTTTCGGTCGATACTGATTTAAAGCGTTGGGTTTTTATCGATATGAAAACAGGCGGTACATTTGATACTTTACATCAGGAAAACTGGGAATACTTTCGTGATGAAGCTTATCCGTCTTTAAAAGACATCACTTTAAAAAATTACAGCGATGAAGACTGCCCATAGAAAAATCAATTACACATTGATGAAATGACGATAGATAGTAGCCTTGATTTGATTTATTTCAGAGAGCTTCTCAATGAAAAATGGGATGAAATAAATAAGCTTATCGAAACAGGAAATAATGCAGCTCAGCCGGTTGAATTAGATCAATCTTGTGTCGGACGACTATCAAGAATGGATGCGATGCAAGCTCAGGCTATGTCGGTTGAAACAAAACGCAGGAGAGAGATAGAGTTATCGAGAATTAAAACAGCATTAAAACGTATTGAAGATGAAATATATGGCGAATGTCTTGAGTGCGCTGAAATGATTTCTGTAGCTCGCTTAGAGCATAATCCTTCCGCACCTCTTTGTATTAAATGTGCTGAACGTAAGGAATAAAAGCCTTGTTTATATTAGATATAAACAAGGCTTTATTATGGCTAATTGATTACGAACAGTTTTTATGCAGGGGAGGGGTGCCAACCTGCATCTGCCCATAATTCGCCACTGACAGCAGAGTTTGAAATCATAAAACATATGGCATCAGCAATTTCCATAGGGCGAATTAAACGACCTAATTGTGTATCTGGTAAAATGTATTTTTCAATATATTCTTCACCCAAAGCTCTAACCATAGGCGTATCAGTAAAACCGGGATGAATAACACCGCAACGAACGCCATGAAACATAGCTTCTTGAGTTAGCGTCGCTGCAGCACCTTCTAACCCAGCCTTGGTTGAAGCATAAGAAACCTGGCCTTTGTTGCCTTGTGATGAGATTGAACCAATAAAGACAACAGTACCTCTTACACCTTCATCTGGATGCCACTTTTTCAAACCTTCTCGAGCACGATCTTCCGCAATATTAGCAATCATCTGCATTGCCCAATAAATGGGAGCGATAAGATTAACATCAACGACAAGTTTGAAGTTTTCAATAGGATAAATTTGTGCTTTTTTTGTTTCTTTATCAACTTTAATAGCTAATGCATCACGTGTAATACCTGCTGCAGGTACACAAATACTGACTTTGCCGTAATCTTTTTCCATTGTGTCGAATACTTTCAGTCGAAAAGCTTCATCAGTGACATTACCTTTAAAAGGAATAGCAATTTCTGCATTAACTTCTTTATTGATTTCCTCTGCAGTAATTTCAACATCATCAGTCAAATCAACTATAGCGATTTTTTTAACACCGCGACCAGCCAGTTCGAATGAAACAGCACGACCAATACCACTCGCGCCACCGGTTACTACTGCAACTCTATCTTTAATTTCCATATTGAACCTCTTAAAATTGGATGGAAAATGAATTTAGTAGTAATTGTAAACCAAATATTGTGCGCTGCAATATATTATTAATATAATTATTTTATATCCATTAAAATCAGCAAGTTATGTTATTGCGAGACGAGTTGCTTATATAGAAGTTTAGATTTGAAATGACTTAAATAACATAACAACGCCACAAAAAAACATTAAGGCAAGTGTGTACTGCCTAAATTTAATGGTATTAATATTTTCTAGATGTTTTCGTGCAAGAAATACCCCAATGATTGCTCCTATGCCAAGTGTCATACCGTACTTAGCGATTTGCACATTGAGTGCGCCAAACGCACTGTAGCTGATCAACTTTGTAAGTTGTATTACAAATGAATTAATTGCTTTTGTTCCGACAAGCCGTTCTTTTTCCAGGCCATAACTCAACATGAATGGGTTTTGTATTGGACCCGTTGCGCCAATGAGTCCGGAAAGAAATGAAACGCTGTAGCCTAAAGGTAAAAACCAGATTAATTTCATTTTAATAGCGAGTTTTGATTTTCCTAATTTATCCTGTAATACATAGCTGATTAAAAATAGGCCTAACAATATTTGAATAATTTGAACGTTTATAATCGACAAAAACCAGGCTCCGATAATTGCACCAATGATGCTACCGGGTAACAAATAGCGAATGACTTGCCAGTCAACATGATGACGAAATATAAAGGCACGTGATGGATTTGCCATCAATGCCGCTACCGAAATGGTTGGTGCCACCATTTGCGCGCCTAATAGAAATGTAATAATCGGAATTAAAAGTGTTGCTGCACCGCCTGCAGCGATAGTGCTAAAAAACCATGCTAACAGGCCTAAGACTAATAACAGAATAAAGATCATGGTGATAAACTAAACAGAATAGATAAGCTGCTATATTAAACAGTATTATTGAACTATGACTATAAACAATAATCGAAACTCACTATGTTTTTTGGTTTAGAAAAAAAAAGACAACTTCCTGGTGCTGAAGATGCATTGCCTGGACGCCAGACTTCTATGCCTGTCGAAAATAGACATTATGTGAATGGAAATCCTATTGCACCTCCATTTCCTGAAAACACAGAGAGAGTGATATTTGCTTTAGGTTGCTTTTGGGGCGCTGAACGACTGTTTTGGCAGCAAGCTGGTATTTATTCTACGGCGGTAGGTTATATCGCTGGTTTGACACCGAACCCTACTTATGACGAAGTTTGCACTGGCATGACGGGTCATACAGAAGCTGTGCTCGTTGTCTTTGAATCTGAAAAAATCAGTTTTTCAAAATTATTATCGGTTTTTTGGGAATCACATGATCCTACTCAGGGCATGCGCCAGGGAAATGATACTGGAACACAGTATCGTTCAGGAGTTTATGTTTATAGCGATGAACAAAAAACAATAGCTGAGTCATCGAGAGCTGATTATCAGTCCAGACTAGCTAAAGCTGGTTTTTCTCCAATAACGACAGAAATTATGATTGCGCCTGAGTTTTATTATGCTGAGATGTATCACCAACAGTATCTTGCAAAAAATCCGGCAGGATATTGTGGTTTAGCCGGTACGGGAGTGAGTTGTTCTGGTTAAGTTTTGATTTCAAATAATTAAACTTGCTTGAATTATTAAGTTAGTAATTTATTTTGGTTCAGTTAACGCAGCTTTTTTTAGCTTTCTTGTTGGTTTTATTTTAATAGCTTCTTTTTTATTTGGTAAAAGCGTGCCGCTTTTAAATGTTATAGGCATCATGCCACCACCTGACGTTCTTACATAATTCATAATTTATCTCCTAATGGTTTAATTCTATTTAACTGACAGGGAATCCGCTGGCAAAACGACTAATCCATTCCTCTGTTAATTTTTCCTTACTTAAAAAAGGACCTTCTTTGTAACGTTTGTCATTTAAATAGAGTTCGATGTGACAGATTTGTTCAACTATTCTAAGTTTTGGCGCATCTTCAGCATTAATAAGCCATAGACCAATTTCGTAACTGTCATCGGATTCCTTAACCATAACGACTTTACCGATAAAGTGATGGATTTCTTTTCGGGTGGGTATGGTGACTTCGATTATGCTGCCCGGTTTTTGATATTCTTTAGAGGAGAAGGTCAGACCGATATTCGAATTTTGGGATACTTCTATTTTTGAGCTTTGCCAAAATCGTAAGCGTCTAAATTTAAGTGGAAATCGTTTGGGATGTTTAATAAAACCTTGCAGCATGTCACTTTGAAAATCATCAGGCTGGTCAGTTAAATTTGGACGGGCAACAGCCCCCACAGCAGGGGCCGGCGACAGTACCCGAGCGCGAGCAGCAGCAAGGCGAGCAGCGGGACGCCGACGTCGAGACCGACGAAGATCGGCTGCCCGAAGAGCTGGGGACGCATGCCGACCGTCGGCGCACACAGCACCGCGG
>JBFIIJ010000170.1:0-5693 GCA_041601315.1 Gammaproteobacteria bacterium | reverse complement strand
ACTGCTTTTTTTTCTAAATTATCAAGAAGAGATTATAAGTAATTGTATTTTAAGTATTAATTAAGCAGCAACAGGTCCATCTTCTGAAGCTTTTGATTCAATAATGGTGTTTACAGCCTTGTCAGTTGTATCTGCCACAGGATAATCGACAGTGTAGTGAAGGCCACGACTTTCCTTGCGTTTGAGTGCAGATTCAACAATTAATTCAGCAACTACGAGTAGGTTGCGTAGCTCGACCAAATCTTTACTGATTCTGAAATTACCATAATAATCAGTGACTTCCGTCTTCAATAACTTGATCCGATTTTGGGCTCGTTGCAATCTTTTTGTGGTTCTAACAATGCCAACGTAGTCCCACATAAATCGTCTTATTTCCTGCCAGTTATGTGTTACGACAACTTCTTCGTCTGAATCAGTAACGCGACTTTCATCCCATTCAGGCAATTTGCCCGGCATCTTCGTTGCGGATAAAGATTGCCGGATATCCTTAAAAGCGGCATGAGCAAAGACAATGCATTCAAGTAGAGAGTTGCTTGCCATACGATTTGCGCCATGTAATCCAGAACAACTGACTTCACCTATCGCATACAAACCGAGAATATCTGTTTGACCATTTTGGTTAATCATGACGCCACCGCAAGTGTAATGTGCTGCAGGAACAACCGGAATTGGTTCAGATGACATATCAATACCAAATTCAAGACATCGTTTATTAATAGTCGGGAAATGTTGTTCAATAAACTCCTTTGATTTATCTGAGATATCAAGATAAACGCAATCATGACCTAAACGCTTCATTTCATAGTCAATGGCGCGTGCCACTACATCTCTAGGCGCTAATTCTTCTCGTGAGTCATAGCGATGCATAAAAGGTTCGCCATTTGCCAGAATTAATTTTGCCCCTTCACCCCTTAATGCTTCAGAAATAAGAAATGATTTTGCCATGGGATGATAAAGGCAAGTGGGGTGAAACTGAATAAACTCCATATTCGAGATACGGCAACCCGCACGCCAAGCCATGGCTATACCATCACCAGTGCAACTATCTGGATTACTAGTGTATAGATAGGCTTTACCAGCACCACCTGTAGCTAAAATCACATTACGCGCACTAAAAACCATGACATTATTATTATTAACATCAAGTACATAGGCACCAAGGCAGCGATTACCAGGTTTGCCTAGTTTTTGTGATGTAATTAAATCAACGGCGATATGATGTTCGAATAAATCAATATTTGGATGTGCTCTGACTCTCGATTCAAGCGTTGTTTCAATTGCTTTGCCGGTTGCATCAGCGGCATGAATAATTCGCCTATGACTATGTCCACCCTCTTTATGCAAATGAAAAGGGGAGTTAGCGCCAGTTGATTCATCTGAACGAGTGAAGTCGACGCCTTGGTTGACAAGCCAGTCAACACTTTTATGTGCGCGTTCAACAACAAAGCGAACAACATCAGGATCACACAGACCTGCACCCGCGGCTAAAGTATCTTCAACATGAGATTCAATAGAGTCATGCTCATCAAGTACAGCAGAGACGCCACCCTGAGCATATAATGTGGCACCTTCGATTAAAGCTTCTTTTGATAAAACGGCAACATTCGCGTGGTCAGCCAATTTTATGGCGAGACTAAGACCGGCAGCACCACTACCGATAATTAATACATCATGTTGTTGTTGGTCATGCATCTTGCTTAAGGTAATATAGCCCTTTTTTTATCTAAGTCTTTGATTGTAGAATATTAAACTATTTCATACTGTCTTTACATGCAATTCACAATATGAATTGCGCACTGCAATATCAAAATGATAGCACAAGGGGAAGGCCCAAATGGCCGATAAGGTTACCGACAAACAATTAATAGACCGCGTGAAGAAGGGCGAAAAGGCGGCTTATGATTTGCTTGTGATTAAATATCAACAACGTATTGTTAATCTTGTCTCTCGTTTTGTCAGGAACCAAAGTGATGCTTTGGATGTCACACAAGAAGCTTTCATAAAAGCATATCGTGCTTTACCTAATTTTCGTGGCGATAGTGCTTTTTATACATGGTTATACCGAATTGCAGTAAACACAGCTAAGAATCATCTTGCTGTACAATCTCGAAGACCATTAGGTAATGATTATGATATTTCAGAAATTGAACAAATTGATGGTGCTGATGCTCTAAAAGAACAGGCAACACCGGAAAGTTTGTTACTCAGAGATGAGTTGCAGTCAACGGTTTTGAAAGCGATAGAAGACTTACCTGAAGATTTGAAAACGGCAATAATGTTAAGAGAAATAGAAGGTTTAAGTTATGAAGAGATAGCGAGCGTAATGGAGTGTCCTATTGGAACAGTAAGATCCAGAATATTTCGTGCTCGTGAAGCTATTGAAAGTGAAATGAAACCATTATTGGAAAATTAAGATACAGGTTAAATATTATGAATGAATCAAACAAAGAGCAGCTTTCGGCATTTATCGATGGTGAGCACGATGGCGACCATATGTTAGATAAGCTAATTCATGATGTAAGCATGAAAGAAACATGGTCGCGTTATCATCTCATTGGTGACTGTCTACGCGATAATTTACCAGAAAAAATTTCTAATCAAGTATCAACAAATGTTAGTAAAGCTCTCCGCGACGAACCTACTATCCTTGCTCCAAAAAACACAAAACAATTTAATTTTAAACCGTTTGCAGGCTTTGCAATTGCAGCATCAGTTGCGATGGTAGCGGTATTCAGTATAAAAAGTGACAATGACCAAAATTCACCTTCTATAGGTGCGCCAAGCCTAGCTGCAACAACGGTTAGCCAGCCACAAGCATTCGATTTCCCGGAACCTCAAGTTTTGCCGGCAGCAGTAAAAAAATCAGATACACCAGAATCATTAGCTAATCAGCGACTTAATAATTATTTAATGAATCATAGTGAATATAGAAGTAATGGTGGTGTTAATGGCATTTTACCTTATGCCAGAGTAGTAACGATTGAAATTCAAGAATAATAATACGGAGTAGTTAATTGAAACTTCGAGTTCTCTTTGTTTTTTCAGTGCTTCTTTTGGGAAATATTAGTGTTGTAAATGCGGATAATGATTTTCCTGATCCTCAGGTTTTGATTGATGAGATGTCAATAGCTAGTCGTGATTTAAATTATGATGGAGTTTTTGTTTATCGTCTTGGTAATAAACAAATTGATACTATGAGAATTATTCATAAATCTGGCGAGGAAGGCATTAATGAAAAATTGATCTCATTAACGGGTAATGCAAGAGAAGTAATCAGAAATAAGGATGAGGTAAAGTGCTTTTTTCCTGAAGACAAAAGAGTTGTCGTAGATAAAAGTCGATTGGGAAAACTGGTGTCCACTTATTTGCCGACACCAATTAATTCTATTTCCGAGTTTTATACTTTCGAACTTGCTGGAGAAGATCGTGTCGCTGGGTTAGATGCGTGGATTGTTAATATTCGACCAATAGACAAATTTCGTTATGGTTACCAATTATGGATAGATAAAAACTCTCGATTATTACTTAAATCAGATTTAAAGAATCAATTGGGTGTAACGTTAGAACAAATTATGTTTGCTCAATTGGAGGTATTCGATGATATAGACGATGCTTTATTACAACCCTCTATGTCTGCGCAAGGTTTTACTTGGCAAAATAATGTGAAAAACGTAATTAAGCATAACGATGATGAAAAACAATGGCAGGTGACATCAATGCCAATAGGTTTTTCCATGAGTGAACAAGAAAAAGAAACTATGATAACGAGCCAAATGCCAGTGATTCATTTTGTTTATACTGATGGTCTTGCAATGGTTTCAATATATGTTGAGAAATTAAATCAGCAAGTAGATACAAAAGCGGGATCATCCAGTTTTGGAGGTGTTAACACATTTTCAATAAATTCTGAAGGTTATCAAATTACAGCAGTAGGCGAGGTACCCAAAGCCACTGTTCAGTTAATGGCTAATTCAGTAAAATCATTTCATTAATTATTCTTCATGCTATCTATCAGGTGGCTTTCTGTAATGGAACATAGACAAATGCACCAAAAACTATTTAAAGCGATTTTTGTTTTAATTACACTAACTCTTTTTACTGCTGCTCAAGCGCGAGATTTGCCGGATTTCACTGAACTGGTTAATAAAAATGCTGCCGCAGTGGTAAATATCAGTACCAGCATGAAGAAGTCTGAGATGGGTGGCATGCCACCTGACTTTAATATGCCAGATATACCTGAAGACAGTCCATTTCATGATTTTTTTAAAAAGTATTTTGAAGAAATCCCTAAAGGGTACGGTCCACCATCACAAGAACGTTCTTCTTTAGGCTCAGGTTTTATTATTTCAAAAGATGGTTATGTTATTACTAATAATCATGTTGTTAGCAATGCTGAAGAGATTGTTGTTAGGCTAAATGATCGACGTGAATTTACCGCTGAATTAATTGGCAAGGACAAACGTAGTGATATTGCTGTATTAAAAATAGATGCTACTAATTTGCCTACGCTAAAACTGGGTGATTCGTCTGATTTAAATGTTGGTGAATGGGTGTTGGCTATTGGTTCACCCTTTGGTTTTGATCATTCTGTAACAGCTGGAATCATTAGTGCAATTGGCCG
This sequence comes from Gammaproteobacteria bacterium, assembly GCA_041601315.1. Taxonomy (GTDB): domain Bacteria; phylum Pseudomonadota; class Gammaproteobacteria; order Eutrophobiales; family Eutrophobiaceae; genus UBA7359. The sequence goes on along the minus strand of JBFIIJ010000170.1, from coordinate 1,072 downwards.
TAGTTTACCAAATGAGAATTATGTGCCTTTTATTCAAACTGATGTTGCGATAAACCCGGGTAATTCTGGCGGACCTCTATTTAACCTTGATGGAGAGGTTATCGGAGTCAATTCTCAAATATACAGTCGAACTGGCGGGTTTATGGGATTGTCTTTTGCTGTTCCTGTTAATGTTGTAAAAAATGTTTATCAACAATTAAGAGAAAACGGACATGTAGCCAGAGGTTGGTTAGGTGTATTAATTCAGGATGTCACTCGTGAATTAGCTGAATCTTTTGATATGGAACACCCTCATGGTGCATTAATAGCTAAAGTGTTACCTGACGGTCCAGCAGAGAAATCAGGTTTGGAAGTTGGCGATATTGTGGTTAGATTTAATGGAAAGAAAGTGAGCTTTTCTTCTGACTTACCACCTTTAGTAGGGAATACAGCGGTCAATAGTACAGTGCCAGTAGAAATAATTCGACGTTCAAAATATAAAACTATTCATGTAAAAATTTCTGAATTGCCTACCGACGATGAAGTTGTCGCACAAAATAGAAAAGATTCCGATGACTCGAGTACCAATTCTTTAAGTGTCATTGTAATGGATTTAACAAAAGAGCAGAAAAAAGAACTTGATATTGATGACCAAGGTGTTTTGGTAGAAGAAGTTCGTGCTGGTCCTGCTCAAAAAGCCGGAATACGCCAGGGCGACGTTATCTTGTTGCTTAATAACATTAAAGTTAAAAATGTTGCCCATTTTGAAGAAATAATAAAGGGTCTGCCGAAAGGGCGTTCTATACCTGTTTTAATTCAACGACAAGGCGGGCCCATATTTCTAGCTCTAAAAATTGATGAATGAGTCTGAACTCGTTTTTACAGTATATTCCAGACCAGAATGCCATTTATGTGAGGAAATGCTTGAAGCTTTACAGGTATGGCAAAATCGTTTCGGTTTTAAAGTTGAAACTGTCAACATCGATCAGGATTCTTCACTGACATCGCGTTTTGCTGCTCGTATACCGTTGCTGGCTGCGGGCGACATCGAAATCTGTGAATTTTACCTTGATGAAAAAGCGCTTTTTCTTTT